>JBAUAY010000222.1:0-5634 GCA_049676235.1 Streptosporangiaceae bacterium | reverse complement strand
AAGGCCACCAGCCCGCCGACCGCGGCCAGGCCGATGACACCTGCCGCCGCCGTACGGATCAGGCGCGGGATCGCTGTCCGTTTGCTCGCTGCCGCATCACTCAACATGGGTCTCCTTCGATGGCTGGTTACGGGTCATCTGGCCCGCCTGCAGCAAAGTTCGCTGTTTCACAGGGCGCTCACATCGTCAAGCCGGCTAACTAAGCGGTACGCACACGCGCGGCGAACCGGGGGTGGCACGACGGTTGCTCAGGACCGATAGGCCTCAAGCAGGCGGAGCCAGGCTTCGCTGATGGAGGGGAAGCAGGGCACGGCGTGCCAGAGTCGGCTGACCGGGACCTGGCCGGCCACGGCGATGGTGGCGGAGTGGATCAGTTCTTTCCCTCCGACCAGTTCCCGTTCCACCACCGCGACGGTCAGTCCGGCCGCGCGGGCCCGGGCGGCAACCGTATACCCGACGGACCCGATGCCGATGACGATCACGTCGTAGGTGTTCTGCGCGGGTCCCCTCATGGGCTGAACATGAAGCGAGGCCGGCCGCAGCGCATCGTCAAGGCGGACAACAAAATCGGTCTGGCCTTCGAGGGCCCGGCAAACCGGCTGATCTTGATGATGTGGACAGCTAGCGGGCTGCCGACGCTGAGGGTATGTCACGTACCAGCCACCGGGTCATCGGGCTGCTGGTTCCCGGGGAGCACTGGCGCTCCTTGGCCGCCTGCCAGTTCGCCGATCCCGATCTGTTCTTCCCGATCTCGTCGTCCGGCCCGTCCGGGGCCCAGGTGGCGCAGGCGAAGGCTATCTGTGCCGGATGTACGGTCCGGCATGAATGCCTGGCGTTCGCGTTGCGGACACATCAGGTCCATGGCGTGTGGGGCGGCCTGAGCGAAGAAGAGCGATACCGGCTGAGGTCAGCGGCCCTGGCGGGGGTCGAGCGCGGTCAGGCCGCCAAGATCGACGCAGTTCACGCCGCGGATCTGCGAAATGACCATGAGCACGCCTGAGCAGTTGCGGCAGCGGACCACCGTTCCCGGTCCGCGTAGGTAGACCACTGTCTCAGCGATCGGGCCCGCCGCGCCGCACGTGGCGCACGTTGCTTCGGCGTCGGTCATGTCCGTGCCGAACACCTCGCGCAGCAGGCCGCCTATCGCATTGCCATCCAGCGTTACCATCAGGTCCCTCCGAATCGCTCGGTCTTGACCCGGCTCGGCGGGTAGCCGAGGGCGACCAGTTCCTCGGCGACGGTCTCGACGAAGCGGGTGGGCCCGCAGACGAACGCGAGCGGCTGCTGGCCGGCCGGCCAGGCGATCTCGGCCAGCATCGCGCCGTCCACCCGGCCCGAGTAACCGGTCCAGCCCGGAGGCTGGCTGCGGGTCAGCGTGTAGCTGACCTGGACGCCGTCACGGTACTGGTCAAGCTCGTGATGGTAGATGACATCGGCCAGGGTGCGGGAGGAGTAGAGCAGGCGGATCGGGACGTCACTGCCGCTGCGCTGGCGGTGCCGCAGCATCGCCCGGAGCGGGGCGACCCCGGAACCGCCGGCCACCACCAGCAACGGACCGCCGTCGCTGGTATCCCAGACGAACCAGAGGCCGATCGGGCCGCGCAGCTCCAGCTCATCGCCAGCGCGCAGTTCCCCGGTCAGGTACGGCGAGACCTCGCCGTCCGTCAGCCGTTCCACCGTGATCGCGACCGGCTCGCCGCCGGCCGCGGCGATCGAGTAGGACCGCTCCGCGGTGTAGCCGTCCTCGGCGGTCAGCCGGACATCCAGGTGCTGCCCGGCCCGGTGCCCCCGCCAGTCGGGCACGTCCAGCCCTATCGTGCGGACCGCGTCCGTCTCGGTCGTCACCCAGCTCACCCGGGCGACCTGCCAGGTCAATCGCCCGCGTACCGCTGTTCCCGCCATGGATCTCCGTAGATGTGGTAGCCGTAGCTCTCCCAGAAACCCGGCATGTCGTGGTCGAGCAGTTCTAGGCCCCGAACCCACTTCGCGCTCTTCCAGAAGTACAGCTGCGGCACCAGCAGGCGGGCCGGGCCGCCGTGCTCGGCTTGCAGCGGCCGGCCGTCGTATTCGAAGACCACCCGCGCCTGGCCGCCGGTGACGTCTTTGACCGGCAGGTTCGAGGTATAGCCGCCGTCGCAGAACGCCAGCACGTACCGGGCGTCATGCTCGACCTGTGCCAGCAGCGTGTCCACCGATACGCCGCGCCAGGCGGTGCCGAGCTTGGACCAGCGGGTCACGCAGTGGATGTCCACGGTGACAGCATCGGCCGGCAGGGCCTGGAATTCCTCCCAGGTCCAGGACTTCAGCGTGTCGCCGCCCTGCCGGATCGAGAACGTCCATTCCGGCAACGGGGTATGGGGGGTAGGGCCGGCCGACAGCACCGGGAAGCCCTGGGTCACGTACGGACCCGGCGGCACCTGGCCCTCCTGGTCGGCCGGGGGGCGGCGCAGATGGCGGAAGCCACGCGAAACCGGGCTGCTCATGGCCGGTCAGCTTCTCTCCCTGCTAGTTTGCCCTCCGCCTCGGCGTACCGCTCGATCAGCTGGGCGGCGATCACGTCGAGGTCCATGCCGATGTAGCCCGGCTGCGGGCCGACGTCGAGCGGGGCGTTGCCCGCGCGAAGAATGAGCGCGGCCTGCCAGCTCGCCGCGACAGCACCGAGGGTGTCCCAGACGTGGCTCGCGATCAGGCAGATGTCGCTGGGATCGGCCTCGAGCGCGGCGGCCACCGACTGGTAGGCCTCCGGCGCCGGCTTGTGCCGGCGCACGGTCTCATCCACGCTGAAACGGCGCTCGAACAGATCCATCACGCCGCCTCCTCCAGTAGTCGGCCGGAGATCTCCAGCGTGTTGTCGGTGAGCGTGAACAGCCGGAAGCCATGGTCGCGGAGCCGGCGCAGCGCCGCGGGACCTCGGGATGGGGCGGCATCGTGGCGGAACCGGCCGGTGAGTTCGCCGCCGTCGGCATCACTGATCGTGATGCTGCGGGCGGCAGTGAGCATCCGGAGCAACTCACCGCCGATGCCGGTGAACGGAACGTAGACGCCGGCCAGCGCGAGCGCCCCAGAGTAGGTGATCGGCTTCGTCGGCGTTGATCGTGATGTGCGGTCACCGAGGATCAGCCCTGGCTTGCTGTACCAGAGCGAACCGGGCAACGTCAGTTGCGGCACCGCCGTTATGGCCTGCAGCCATGCCCGCGCAGGACAGAAAACGGTTCGTCGGCCCAGCGAGTCCGAGAACACGACCTTAGGGGATCTTGTTCGGCGGCCATGGTGCTCGTCGCGGTGGCGGGCGAGGCAACTGACCGGGCCGCGCCGCTACGGGCCCTTCACGTTCTTCCTGACCCTGGTGGCGCTCGCCCTGAACTCGGCCGGGCAGGCGACAGGCCTCGACCTGGCCCGGGATCCGCCTGCTCCTGACCGTGGCCGGGACCGGCCTAGCGATCACGAGCACCCTGGCCCGCGACAGCGGACGATGTCATCCGAGTCCAGGTCACCGACCTGAGGGGGCCAGGGGTGCCGCAGCCGCGTCTCTGGCAGTGATGCGGAAGACGGCCGAGGGCTTCATCTCGTTGCCCGCCTTGCCGTGCGGTGGGGGTGGCGGCGACGCGGCGGCCGGTCGGTGGACGTGAGCCGTGCGCGCTGCTGCCGGGCCCGTCCCGTCCCGGGAATGAAGTTGTGTTGCGGCAGGTCGTGTTGCGTTCACCCGTGCGCTGTGTGGTCCAGATTGTCATCGGGGTTGCCGGCCCGGCATAGCCGCTGGGTACCATTCCCGGGATCATGTGAAGGCTTGGACGTTATCGGCGATGAAGGTGCGCAGGGGGCGTGGCGCGGTGCCGGTGATCGATTTGACGTCGTTGGACAGCCACGCCGCGTCGCCTTCGGCGATCAGTCCGAACGCCTGGGCGTTGGAGGTCGCGACGGCTTCGGGGATTCCTGCCTGGATCATCGCGGCGCGGTGCTCGCCGGGGCTGATCTGGCGGTACTCGACCGGGTGCCCCAGCGCGGCGGACAGCTCTTCGGCTATGTCGGTGTAGGTGATAAGGCGGGGCCCGGTCAGCCGGTAAGTCCGGCCGGCGTGTTCCTTTGGTGCGGTTGCGATCGCGGCGGCGGTGGCGGCGACGTCACGGGCGTCGATCATGCCGACCTGGCCGTCGCCGGCCGACATCACGAAGCCCCCCGTCTGCCTGATCATCGGGGCCAGAGCGAGGAGGTTCTGCATGTAGGCGTTCGACCTCAGCAGGGTGTAGGCGAGGTCGGTGGCTTTCAGGTGCGCCTCGATCTGTGCCTGGCCGCGCCGCCGGTCGACCGGGGAATCGGCCGATGCCTTGCTGGTGACCTTGATGACGTGGCTCACGCCCTGGCGGGCGGCGCTGTCGATGACCGCGATCTCCTGGGCCGAGACGGCCGGGCTGACGAGCAGGACCGTGTCGATGCCGCGCATGGCCGCGTCCAGCGTGTCCGGCCGGTCGAAATCGCCCGTGGCGATCTCGATGTCGCCGTGAGGAGCTCGGGCGGGATCGCGGACCAGCGCTCGGGTGGGCTGGTGCCGCGCGGCGAGTAGCCGGGCAGCTTCTGAGCCGACGTTGCCGGTCGCGCCGGTTACCAGGATCATGGTGTCTCCTTCGGTTAGCTGAACGTTGATGGTCAGAGAGCTGCGGTGCGGCCGGCGTCGACGGCAAGGACGGTCCCGGTGACCGGCCGGGCGTCCTCGCCGGAGGAGGAGGCCCGGCGACGGGCGAACGCCGGACCCGGCGGCCATTCCGCGCCGCCAGCCAGCTCTGTCAGCCCGTTATAGGCGAGGCCGGGCAGGCGCGCGATGCCAACCGCGGGGAGCGGACCTGGATCAGCTCGGTTGCGCTGGCTGCTGCGCCGGGCTCTGCGCCCGCACCAGCAGGCTCCCGTACAGCAGCATGGAGGCGATTCGGCATCACTGATCGTGATGCCGTGGGCGGCAGCGAGTATCTGGAGCACGGCACTGCCGATGCCAGTGAACGGAACGTAGACGCCGGCTAGCGTGAGCGCCTCAGAGTAGGTGATCAGCCCGGCAAACCACAGGCGCATGGCCGCGGGGTCGCTGAAAATCCGGTCAAAGACGGGGCGGATGGCCTGGAGGTCGAGCAGGGTCTCGCTGACATCGAAGACGATGATCGGTCGCTCGGGCACTGGGGATCTCTCGTTCGCGGGTGGTCAGGGGGCAAGCTCGCGGCTTGCCTGCGGGCAAAGCCCGGCCGCCGCGATCCGGCCGCACATCGTCAGATCGGCTATCCGCGACGGTCCCGCTCCGCTGGTGCCCGGCAGGCGCGGCCGCTGGAGGCGATGGGGATTCATGAGCCGTCCGCGGCCTGCTGGATGACGATGCGGGTGAGTTCGACGCGTGAGGCGATGCTGAGCTTGCGGAAGGCCTGGCGGAGGTGGTGGGCGACGGTGTGGGTGCTGATGTATAGGCGGGCGGCGACCTGGTTGTTGCTCAGTCCCTCGGCGACCAGGCCGGCCACGGCATGCTCGGTGTCGGTCAGGCTGTCCCACCCGGTGACGGGCCGAGCGGCGGGGGTGCTCCAGTGGCGGCGGCGGATGCCGAGCTTACGCAGCCGACGCCGGATGCGGGCCTGGTCACGGTCGGCACCGACCTGGCCG
>JBAUAY010000221.1:0-2926 GCA_049676235.1 Streptosporangiaceae bacterium | reverse complement strand
CGGCAGAGGCGCGGCCGGCCAGGCGGGCCGCGACCTGCTACCCGGCTACGACCGGTGGCCAACCGAACCGGCCTGGTCGCACGATTCCCGCGCGCTGTACTTCGCCGCCGACGAGGGGGGCAGGCGGCCGGTGTTCCGGGTGGACACCGAGACCGGCGAGGTCACCCGCGTGACCGGCGACGACGGCGCGTACACCGGCCCGAACCCCGGCCCGGACGGCCGGTACCTGTACGCGCTGCGGGCGACGGTGGACTCACCGCCCACCCCGGTCCGCATCGATCTGGCGACGGGGGTTTTCGGGTCCGAGCCGGCCGCGCTGGAGTGCCCCGGCGTCCCGCTGACGGTGCCGGGCCGGCTGGCGGAGGTGCGGGCGACCGCCGATGACGGTCAGCCGATCCGGTCCTGGCTCGTGCTGCCGACCACGGCGTCGGCGGACCGCCCGGCGCCCCTGCTGCTCTGGGTGCACGGCGGGCCGATGAGCAGCTGGAATACCTGGTCGTGGCGGTGGAATCCGTGGCTAATGGCCGCCCGCGGCTACGCTGTGCTGCTGCCGGACCCGGCGCTGTCCACGGGATACGGCCAGGCGTTCATCGCCCGCGGGCACCGCGACTGGGGCGCCAGGCCGTTCGCTGACATCATGGCCGTCACCGACGCCGCCCTGGCCCGCTCGGACATCGACGCGGACCGGGTGGGCATGATGGGCGGATCCTACGGCGGCTACATGGCGAACTGGATGGCCGGCCATACCGACCGCTTCAAGGCGATCGTGAGCCACGCCGGGCTGTGGACGCTCGAGGCGATGTTCGGCACCACGGACCACCCGATGTTCTGGCGGCCGCAGTTCGGCGACCCGCTGACCAGCCCGGCGATGTACGAGGCGAACTCGCCGCACCGGCACATCGGCGAGATCCGCACGCCGATGCTGGTCATCCACGGGGACAAGGACTACCGGGTGCCGATCGGCGAGGCGCTGCGGTTGTGGTGGGACCTGTCGCGGCACGGGGCGGAGGCCAAGTTCCTCTACTTCCCCGACGAGAACCACTGGATCCTCACCCCGGGCAACGCGCGGATCTGGTACGAGACGATCTTCGCCTTCCTGGCCGAGCACGTGCTCGGGGAGCCCTGGGAGCGCCCCGCGCTGCTGTGATGCCACCAGAACATTAGGGTGGGCGTATGGCCCGTGCCGACCTTGACAAGCAACCCGGTGACGTCGCGGCGATGTTCGACGCCATCGCCGGGCGCTACGACCTGATGAACGACCTTCTGTCCGCCGGGCAGGTCCGGTTGTGGCGACGCGCCGTGGCGCGGATCACCGGCGCCGGCCCCGGGGAGCTGGTGCTCGACCTGGCGGCAGGCACCGGGACCTCCTCGCTGACCTTCACCGCCACCGGAGCGGACTGCGTGGCCTGCGACTTCTCCCTCGGCATGCTCCAGGCCGGCCGCGCGAGGACGGTACGGGGGGGCCGAGGGGGTCTGGGGGAAAAGGTTTCCCCCCAGGAGCAGGGGGGGTCTGGGGGGGATCGTTCCCCCCGAGGCAACACCTCCTTCGTGGCCGGCGACGCGCTCCGGCTGCCGTTCCGCGACGGGGCGTTCGACGCAGTGACGATCTCGTTCGGGCTGCGGAACGTGGCTGACCCAGGTGCAGGCCTGGCCGAGATGCGCCGGGTGACCCGGCCGGGCGGCCGGCTCGTGGTGTGCGAGTTCAGCACGATCACGATTGCCCCGGTCGATATGCTTTACCGGCGTTATCTGATCAATGTCCTACCCGCGATCGCCCGGCGGGCGGCCCGCAGCCCGGAAGCCTACGAGTACCTGGCCGAGTCGATCGCGGACTGGCCGGCCCAGCGCGAGCTGGCCGGCCTGATCGAAGCGGCCGGGTGGTCAGCGGTGCGATGGCGCGACCTGAACATGGGCGTGGTCGCCGTGCACGTAGCCCGGCGCAGCTGACCCAAAGAAAAGCCGCGCCCGGCTGGGTCTAAACTAATGGCAAAGAATTTGTGAAGCGGTTCACAAGAACACCGGGATCTGATCAAGTGACCGAACACGCTCCCCCTGAAACCCGCCTGACTAACGAGCCCGATGGTGCCCTGCCTATTCCCGGGCCCACTCCCGGGCCTGCTCCCGGCCGGAGACCGCCTGCGGACGAGGCGGACGTCATCGTCGTCGGCGCCGGGCCTGCAGGCGCCACCACCGCCTTCTACCTGGCGCAATCCGGGCTTGACGTGCTGTTGCTCGAGAAGTCCAGGTTCCCGCGGGAGAAGGTCTGCGGCGACGGCCTGACCCCGCGGGCGGTCAAGGCCCTCGTCGGCATGGGCATCAGCGTCACCGAGCAGGATGGCTGGGTGCGCAACAAGGGCCTGCGCGTCATCGGCGCGGGTAAGCGGATGGAACTGCCGTGGCCCGAGCTGGCCAGCTATCCCGGTTACGGCCTGGTCCGGACGCGTCACGACATGGACGAGATGCTGGCCCGCCGCGCGGAGAAGGCCGGCGCGAGACTGTTCGAGGGCGTCACCGTGACCGGTCCCGTCCTCGACGAGCGCACCGGGCAGATCACCGGGGTGAGGGCGCGGCCGGCTGACGGGGAGCACGGCGAGCGGACCTACGCCGCGCGCGTCGTCGTCGCGGCAGACGGCAACTCGTCGCGGCTTTCTGTGGCGATGGGACTGCGCAAGCGTGACGACCGGCCGCTCGGCGTCGCGGTCCGGACCTACTACAAGTCCCCGCGGCACGACGATGACTACCTGGAGTCGTGGCTCGACCTGTGGGACGGCGACCGGCTGCTGCCCGGCTACGGCTGGATCTTCGGCATGGGCGACGGGACGTCCAACGTCGGCCTGGGGCTGCTGAACACCAGCGCCGCGTTCGGCAACACGGACTACCACGCCCTGCTGCGCCAGTGGCTGAAGGGGATGCCGGCCGAGTGGGG
>JBAUAY010000220.1:0-6208 GCA_049676235.1 Streptosporangiaceae bacterium | reverse complement strand
CCACGCCCGGCGACAGCCAGCCTCGCCGCCAGGCGAACCCATTGTAAGCCCGGCTCGACTGGCCAGCCGGGGGTGCGGCTGTCACCCCCCACCGGCCGCCATCTCGCTCCTGTTGCCGGCCGTGTCCGCGCTGCGTGAGCCCATTGTAGGACCGGCGGGCTGGCCGCCCGCCCCAGCCGGGCCTGCTGTGGCGGCTGCCGTCCCGGCACGTTCGTGCCTGACGCCGCTGCGCAAGATTCCACCCGCATGGCCACCTTCGGGTGACGCCAAGCCGCGGGACCGTTCGTAGCGTTCGGGGGGAACGAGACGTGCACCCAGGGAAGGGACAGTTATGACCGCGCTCAGGCTCACCCGCACCACGATCAACCCGGCGGGCGCCACGGATGTGCTCGCCCCACGCGCCGCTTCTGCACGGGCCGCAGGAGCGGCGACGGCGCGGCCGGGCGCTGGCTTCCCGTCACGGGGGGCGCGAGCATGAGCGCCTCAGGACAGCCCGCCCGTTACGAGATCCGCATCGAGGGTCTCCTCGACAGCCATTGGGCCGCCTGGTTCGAGGGCCTCCACCTCAGCAATGACGGCACGCAAACGGTCATCTCCGATCCGCTCGCCGATCAGCCCGCGCTGCACGGGCTGCTGGCCAAAATCCGCGACCTTGGGTTCTGCCTGATCTCTGTGCGCCGGCTCGACTCCGGCAACGCCGGCGATGGAGCGCGACTATGAGACCCAATCCGGATTCCCTCGCTCGGCCACGCCCCCGCCGGCGCCCTCCCCGCCCTGCGCGAGCGGGTGCTGGCCGCGGCTGAAGCCGCCGGCCGGGCGCCTGGAGAACTCACCTGGACCTGGCGTTCATCAAGCTCGCGGTGGTCCTGCTCACCGGGGTGATGGCGGTCGTGTTCGACACGACGATCGTCAACGTAGCCATCAGTACCCTGAGCCAGATTTTCACGCCCCGGTGTCCACGATTCAGTGGGTTGTGAACGGTTCGTGCTGGCGCTGGGGATGGTGATCCTGGTCAGCGGCTGGGCGATGGAGCGCTTCGGCGCCAAGCAGATGTGGATCTTCTCCCTCGCCCTGTTCCTGGCCAGCTCGGTGCTGTCCAGCCTGGCGCTCCATGGCCTGCGACTGCTCGCCCGCCGGCCACGCCGCGGCCTCCTGAACGCGCTCACCATCGCCGTCACGGTCACCGGGATCGTCGCGCGATCCTGGCCAGCCACACCTTCAACGCCCGCGGCCATGCCGACTGGACAACCTGAAGATCGACCGCCCCAACGAGCTGACGGTGATCATCACGGTCATGCTGGTCATCCTGGCCGCCGCCAACACAACCTTCATCGCCTGGGCGACCGTGGTCGACGCCAGGCAGTCATCGGCGCTGGCGCACGCGTTCGGCGCGACCCCCCGGCAGGTCAGCGCCGGCCTGTCGGCGGCGCAGTTGCTCCCTGCGCTGCCCGGCACCATCGTCGGCATCCCGGCAGGTATCTACTTGTACCGCGCCGTGACACATGACCAGCTCACCGTCCCTCGGCCTGGCAGCTACTCGCCGGCGGGGACCCTGCTCGTCGTCACCGGGCTCACTGCCATCCCAGCCTCGGCGCCCGCATCCCCCAGCCGAGATCCTGCAATCCGAGTGATCACCGGAGCGGCTAACCGGAGACGAGATTCACCCCTGATCTGCCGCGACACTGACGGAGACTCAGGCGGGCGAAAGTCGCGACCGATCGACCGATCAGGCACTCTCACTTAGGATCCCGGGTCTGGGCGACGCGCTGCCCGATGAGCTCGCCCTCATGGTCCACCCCTCGTGCTCGGCTCGGGCATGCGCGCCCGCCTTCCTCGGCCGGCTATCCCAGGACGGTTTCGGCCGCATGTTGCGTGCGCGCCTCGAGCAGGACGGCGTCGCGATAGGGCTGCCGCAGCTGACCGACGCCCCCACCACCCTCGCTGCCGTCGACGTCGACCCGGGCGGGGTGCCCCGCTACCACTTCTACCTGGACGGCACCTCCTCGGCGGCGCTGGAGTATCCGATTGCCCTTTCGGCCGACCTCACCGCCCTGCATGCCGGCACCCTGGCGCTGGTGACGGAACCCGCCGCCACCAGCATCGAGCGCCTGATCACCCGCGACCTGCCGCCGGACGCCCTGGTGATGGTCGATCCCAACTGCCGCCCGCAGGCTATCGCCGACCGGCCGGCCTACCTCGCCCGGCTCGCCCGCACCCTGGACCGGGCCGACGTGGTCAAGGTCAGCGCCGAAGACCTCGCCTACCTCTCCCGGCGTGCCGACCCGCGCCGCCGCCGCGGCCCTGCTCAAGCAGGGGTCCGCGCTCGTCCAGCTCGCCGATGGTCCTCGCGCCGCGCGGGCTTTGCTGCCCGGGCGGAAGATAGCCGTCGATGTCCCGGAGGTGAAGGTCGTGGACACCATAGGCGCCGGAGACGCGTTCGGCGGGGCGTTCCTGGCCTGGTGGATCGATAACGGCCTCGGCCGGGCCGACCTGCACGCGCGTCGGGGCCGAGCCGCCGTGGCGGGCGGAGGTGAGCGGACAACCGGGGTGGGGCTCCCCGGGCAGGGCGCCGCAACCCTCGGGTCCGCCAGCTCGGCTTGATCCCCTAACACCGCACCCCAGCCGGCCCGGTGGCACCTTGGTGTGACGGCCCGCCGCGACGCGATATTCCACCCTGCGTGCACTTTTGGGTGACGCCCCACCGTGGCGGCGGCTTATACCGTCCCTTGAAGAACCAGTCCCCGAACAGGATCAGGGCTACTCGTTAACCGGGCTCGGACATGGCGACTGGCCGAGGAGATGACAGTGAAACGCATCCGTATCTACAAGCCCAGGACCCTTCGCCGACGGAATAAGGTTCTTCTCGGCCTCGCGGTGGTGGTCCTCGGCCTGGCTGGGATCGTGGCCTACGGCTACGTCCGCTACGTGTCAGTGGTGCGTTACACCGCGCAGGAGGGGCGGGTCACCGTCAGCACCGGCACAGTCAATGGGCTGGGGACGGTGCTGGTCACCAACAAGGGGTACGCGCTGTACCTGTTTCCGCCCGACCGGGCCAGCCAGGTCACGTGCACCGGCGACTGCGCGTCGGCCTGGCCACCACTGAAACTGCACGCCGGCGAGACGGTCGCGCCGGGCGCCGGGGTCCGCGCCGACCAGCTGGGGACGGTGCCGGACCCGGGCGGCGGCCGCGTCGTCACCTATCACGGATGGCCGCTATACACCTATCTCGGCGATGCATCTCCCGGCCGCGCGGCCGGCCAGGGCAAGAACGACGACGGCGGGTACTGGTACGTGATGCGCCCATCCGGACAGATCGTCAGCCCGTAGCGGGAACTCTCATGTACGGCCCGCCAGGACGTGGCCCGCTCGCCCGCCGCTGACTGCTGTCCCGGCCCGAGGAGATGACAGAAGTGAAACCGATCCGTATGCAGAAGCCACGGGCCCGGCGCGAACGCCCCTGGCCTGCGGTTCTTCCGCCTGATGGTCGTGCTCGACGCGACCGTCGTGCCCAACACCCGACCGCCCAACCAGAGGAGCAATGAGCAATCCGATGTCCATCTCGAACAACGTCCTCGGCACCCGTCCTCTTGTGCTCGTCATCGGCGCGCGCGGAGCCCTTGGTGCGCTCGTGGCCGATGCCTTCCGACGGCACGGCTGGGCTGTCCGCCAGTCCAGCCGCGACCCTATCCCGCCGCCGGACTTCCACCACGTCGACCTGACGGATCCTGCGACCCTGGCGCCCGCCCTCGACGGAGTGGACCTGGTCATCACGACGGTCCCGGACCCGACGCTCGCCGCCGAACGACACGTCCTGAAGCGCGGGGGCGTGCTGCTGAACCTGTCGGCCGGACCCGCAACGGCACTGCGGTCCCTGCGTCGGGAAGCAGGGCAGGCGAAAGGCACGGTCGTGATGAATGCCGGCATCGCGCCGGGAGTCACGAACCTGCTGGCTGCCCAGCTTCTGGAGGAGAATCCAGGCGCCGACGAGGCCGAGCTAGTGTTCACGGTGACCGCTAAGGGCACCGGAGGTGCTGCCTCAGCCGACTTCGCCCATCGCGGTTTCACCGGGCAGGGTCATCACCGGGTCAAGCAGGTGACGCTGCCGGAGCCGTTCGGCTCGCGCCGGGTGCTGGGCTTCGCCGAGCCGGACGGAGGCTGGCTCGGGCCGATGGCCGACGGGCTCACCGTCAGCCCCTACATCTGCCTGGCCGAACGCTCCCTCGGCGCGATGATGCGCACGCTGAACGCTGTCCGGCTGATCTCGAAGCTGCCCCGGGCAGCGCTGGGGCCGGGCCGGCGTACAGCCGTGGAGGAGGCCAGCCGTGAACCAGTGGCGCACTCGGTCGCAGTACTGCGCGAAGGGCGGCGCCTGGATTACAGGCTCATGTTTGGTCAAGGCGACTTCTGGATGGCAGCTTCAAGCGGCATCGTGTTCGCCGAGGCACTCCTCGGCCGGGACGGTCGCGTCTCCGCGCAACCGGGCGCTTGGTACCCCGAGGAGGTGCTCTCGCTTAACCGAGTGGAGGCGTCTCTGCGCCGGGCGGGAATCGATGTCACGAAGACCGACCACGATCGGGTGGGCTCAGCCTCCGTCCGCTGACCAAGAAGGGCGCATGTTCGCGCCTCGCTCAGTCCCCGCCTGCGTCCCGTCCGAACCCGACGGGCTCAGTCTCTCACGCTCCGCGGCTCAAGCCCGCAAGCGCGCCTCAAGCCGCGCGCACCGCTTGCGCGAATTGTCGAGGATATCGCGCGTGCCGAGGGGCATTATTGACGAAGACGATGTATAGCATCGTCCGCCGTAGCTTGCACGGTCACTACGCCCTGCCAGTTGCATGCCGCGCAGAAATCCCAGTTCGGCGTCACGACCACGGTCACCAAGTGAACTGTGACCGACGCGCCGAACGGCGGTTCCCGAGCGTTACCCCGCTGACGTATCGTAGCGGGCCGCCGGCACCAGTCCCGGGGGAGCGGATGGCCCAAGGGTGCTTCGGCTGGCCGGAAGGGTGATTCGTGGTAACTACTTGGGCATGGAGCTGGTGAAGAACCCGTTGTTCGCCCGGTATTTTGATCGGTGCGGCGCGCGGAATGAGGAGCGCGGCAACCGTGAGCTCAGGCGCGAGCTGCTCGCCGGGCTATCCGGCCGGGCGATGGAGGTCGGCGCGGGCACCGGCCTGAACTTCCCGCACTATCCGGTCTCGGTACGCGAAGTGGTGGCCGTCGAGCCCGAGCCGTACCTGCGTGGCCGCGCGGTGCAGGCGGCCGCGGCCGCCCCCGTCCCGATCCGGGTCGCCGATGGTACCGCGGCGGAGCTTCCCGCGGCTGACGGGGAATTCGATGCGGTCGTGATCTCCGGCCTGCTGTGCTCGGTCGGCGATGTTCCCGCCGCGCTCGCGGAGTTCGCTCGGGTCCTGCGGTCAGGCGGCCAGTTGCGCTTTTATGAGCACGTGCGCAGCCGGGACGCCTGGCTGGCCCGGTTCCAGCAAGCCGCCGACCTGGTCTGGCCGCACCTGATGGGCGGATGCCATGTCCGGCGTCGGACCGGGGCAGCGATCAGCCAGGTCTTCACCATCGAAGAGTGCCGCGGTTTCCGGTTCCCGCCGTCCGCGGTCCTGTCTCCGGTTGCCCCGCGGATCCTCGGGGCCGCCCGCAAGACCGGCAATTCCGCAAGCTAGCCTCCGTCACGCCATGTCATCAGCTGCACAAAGTCAGAGCCGTGCACCCGTCCGATATGCAGGCCATACGGCCGGATCGGCGCGGGACAGATGGCGCGCCCAGGTGGTGCAGGCCTCCGCGCGTGTCGTCCAGATCCGTACCAGGCGCGACCGGCAGCATCACCGGGCGGCAGTCGGCGTGAGCGCGCCAGTGTCGTGGGTGACGCCCATTCACGCTGTCCGGCACCGGGCGCTGCTTCCTGCCCGGCTGGCCCGCTCGACCGCCCATAGCCACGCCGGTGCTGCCCGATACGACTGCACTCCTCATGCACGACGAGCAGTGTTTCCTGGCGGCCAGGTAATCAGCTCACGAGGCGGTCAAAGGCACTGCCGACGTGCCGGGCGAGGATCCGCGGGTCGTCATCAGCCGTCGCCTGGCCGGCGTAGAAGCAGGCAAGCCCGATCTCGGCCGCTTGACGTGCGACCGGTGGATCCGCTCCCCAGTCCTTGAGCTGAGTGGCCAGCCGGTCGGCGTAGGAGCGCTGTTTGACCAAGCT
>JBAUAY010000219.1:0-8998 GCA_049676235.1 Streptosporangiaceae bacterium | reverse complement strand
CTCCCGTACCGTCCTCGCATTTCGCGATCCTGAAGAACCGGCTGGACTTCTCGTTCCTTGACACTCGTTATCCCTACACGCTGTTCCTGCCGCAGCGGCGTACCGAGGAACTGCTGGAGGAGCACCTGGCCGAGCTGGGCGTGCCGTACCTGAGGCAGCACGCCGTCACCGGCCTGAGGCAGGACGAGACCGGCGTCGACCTCGAGGTGGACTCACCCGAGGGGCCGGCGGTCATCCGTGCCGCCTACGTGGCGGGCTGCGACGGCGCGGCGAGCGTGGTCCGGGCCGCGGCCGGGATCGATTTCGCCGGGACCCCGGACACCTGGTGGACGATCCTGGGCGATATCGAGCTGACCGACCCGCCGCAGGCCCCGGCACTCACCCTGAACCAGCCGGGCGGATCGATGTACATGGTGGCGATCGGCGGCGGCCGGTACCGGCTGGCCGTCATCGACCACGCGACGCTGCACGACCCGATCGATAAGCCGGTGACGTTCGGGGAGCTGCGGGCGAGCGCGCTGCGTCTGGCCGGGACTGACTTCGGCATGCTGGAGACGCCCGACGCGTGGCTGAGCCGGGTGGGTAACGCGGCCAGGCAGGCAGCCCGCTACCGGGCCGGGCGCGTGCTGCTGGCCGGGGACGCGGCGCACATCCATTACCCGGCCGGCGGGCAGGGCCTGAACCTCGGGCTGCAGGACGCCACCAACCTGGCGTGGAAGCTGGCCGCTGAGATCCGCGGCTGGGCGCCGCCCGGCCTGCTGGACAGCTACCACACCGAACGGTATCCGGTCGGCCTGGACGTGATCGACGACTCGCTCGCCCAGTGCGGGCTGTTCGCCAACCCGACCCGGGAAGGCATCGCGCTGCGGGACCGGTTCGACACGATCCTCGGCGCGCACGAGTCCCTGCGCCGGGAACTGGCCGTCCGCCTGTCCGGCCTGGCCATCCGCTACCCGGCGCCCGACCAGGTCACTGCCCAGGTCGCTGGCCAGCGGGTTCCCGACCTCGACCTGCGTGGTGCCCCGGCCGGCACGATCTTCGGCCTGCTGCACCCCGCGAAGTTCGTCCTGCTCAACCTGGGGTCCGCGGCGGGCGCCTCCGCTGGCTTCGCGGGCCGTCTGGATATCGTGACCGCGGAACTTGCCGGAGATCACCCCGGATGGGCCGGCGTCCGGGCCATGCTGATCCGTCCCGACGGCTACATCGCCTGGACAACCCATGCCGATGACGCGCCGCCGCTGGCTAGGTGGCTTGGCCATGCCTTATTCCGACCGCAGCAGGAAGCCGGGCCGTGGCGAGGGCAGCAAGCGAACCCCGGCTAGTGCTTGATATCACCGCCAGGATCGAGCGCAGGCGGGCCGTTCCCGGTTTGTGCTCTCGACGAGGTACCGAGCCTGGATGGTTGTGGCCACCGCCAATGCTGCCGAGTCGGTACTGCGGTGCTCTTTCCCGCCAACCCCGCGGCGTGTACTGAAGGTAGCTAGGGTTTCCGAGCACAACAGGAGGATGACGATGCCGTACCACGCCGACGTGATCGGCTCGCTGCTGCGTCCGCGGTACCTCTCGGAGGCGCGTGCCGCGCTGGCTGGCGGCCGGATGAGCAACGAGGAGTTCAAGCGGATCGAGGACCGCGCGGTCGACCAGGCGATCGCGATGCAGGAGGGCTGCGGGCTCGACGTCATCAACGACGGGGAGCTGCGCCGTTTCTCGTTCCTCGATCACCTGCTCGGGGACATGGAGGGGGTTTCCGACATGCCGGGAGCGCCGGTGCGCTTCCACTCTCCGGATCCCGCGCAGGACTGGGACTGGCACCCCCCGTTCACCGTCACCGGCAAGATCCGGCCCAAGGGGCCGATGATGACCATCGAGGAATTCAGCTACGCGCGCGGCCGGGCCCGCGTCCCGGTGAAGATCACCATGCCGAGCCCGCTCGTCATGTACGGCGCGTGGTCACCGGAACAATCCCGCCCGGCCTACTCGGACCCGTTCGAGCTGTTCGCCGACGCCGCCGACATCCTCCGCGCGGAGGCGCGCGAGCTAGCCCGGCTCGGCTGCACCTACATCCAGATCGACTCGCCCGACCTCGGCACGCTCGTGGACCCGGAGAACCGCTCGCTGCGCGAGGGCCTGGGCATCGACACCGAGCGCACGCTCACCGAGGGCGTCGACATCATTAATTCGGTTGCCGACGTGCCGGGCGTGACATTCGGCTTGCACATATGCAAGGGCAACTACGAGAGCAAGTGGATCGCGTCCGGAGGCTATGAGTTCACGGCCGGCAAGATGTTCCCTCGTTCGGGAAATTTTGATGTTTTCCTGCTCGAGTACGACGACGAGCGGTCGGGCTCTTTCGAGCCCCTCACCAGTGTGCCCGACGACAAGGCGGTCGTGCTCGGGCTGGTGTCGAGCAAGGTCGCCGAGATCGAGCCGGCCGACCAGCTCATCGCTCGCATCGATGAGGCGGCCCGCTATGTCGGCCGCGAGCGGCTCGGGCTGTCCACCCAGTGCGGCTTCTCGCCGGTGTCGATCGGCGCGAACCTTATCAGCGAGGACACCCAGCAACGCAAGCTCGAACTGGTCGCGGAGGTAGCCCATCGGGTCTGGTAAGCACCGCGCCGTACCGTGCTTCGGGCCGCCCGGGAACCAGAAATGGACCAGCCGTTAGCCCAGCGGCCCACCGCACCATGACTCAGGCTGTCAGGGCAGGCCTATTGGCCCAGAGCGCGGCTGGGCGTGAGCCGTTCAAGGAGCAGGCCGAGGTCGACCAGCGCGATCCGCACGGAGGAGTCGCTGCAGCCGTACGGCAGCACGACTGTTCCCCCGTGAATCATGGAGCCACAGGAATACACGACGTTCGGGACGTATCCCTCGCGCTCCGAAGCCTCGGCCACCAGGAGGGGCTCAGGTAGCGTGGCCATCACGCGCTCGGGCTGATCCAGGTCGAGCAGGGCAACGCCAATGGCGTACTCCCGCATCGGTCCGACGCCGTGCGTGAAGACCAGCCATCCCGCCGGGGTCTCGATCGGGGAGCCGCAGTTGCCGAGCTGGATCAGTTCCCACGGATGGGTTGGCGACTGGACCGTCCTGGCCTCGGACCACTCATGAGCGTCGTCTGAGTAGGCGATCGCGTTGCTTTCCCTGTCCCAGCGGGAGAGCGCGACGTAGCGGCCGGCGATCTGGCGGGGAAATAGCGCCATGCCCTTGTTGCTGGCCGAGGGACCGGAGAGCTGGGAGATGGTGAAGGTCCGGAAGTCGGTGGTTTCCAGCAGGTGCGGCGCGACCTGCGAGCCATCGAACGCCGTGTATGTCGCGTAGTAAATCGTGTCCGCACCGTCGGTGAAGCGCACGAATCTCGCGTCTTCCATGCCGTGGCTCTCGGCCGGGCCGGCCGGCCACAGAACCCGTTCGGGCAGCGAATGGTGCTCACCGAACTCCACGGCGTAGTTGGATGCCGCCATCCATCGGACCCTGTCCACGAGCGCGGTCGAGTCCGTGCGTGTCACCTGCTGGCTGGAGAGCTCGGCGAGCGCGACGTTCAGCTCGGTCGCGGTGAAGCGGGGCGGCAGGATCCTCCAGAGGAGCTGTGCGTTCTCATCGTCCTGGCCGAGCTCGGTTAGTTTCTTCTCGAACAAGTTGCGATCGTACGGGACGGACCGAGTGTGTCCGGTGTCCAGGAACCGGCCGGGCAAGTCGAAACGGATCTGAGCATCGCCGCCGATCGTGCCGGTCCTGAACTCGATGCTCGACAGGTGACCTTCCCCGACCGCCCGCAGGCTCATGATGAACCGGGCTTCCCCAGGCTGGCAATCTGCCTGGTCAGGGTGGATCACCATCGACGGATTGAACAGGGCTGCAGCCTCGAGTGCGTACTCATGGGTGAAGTACGCTCCGATCAGCTGCCGTCGTGCGCTCCCTACCTCTATCTCGGCACCGACCCGGTGCGCGACGAGCTGGAAGTTGCGCTCCAGGGTTTCGGCTAGGTTGCGATACCCCGCGGAGAATCGAGCCAGCGTCCGGGCCAGGGTGTAGTCCACTTCCTGTTCGTTCAGCTCAAGGATGCGATCGATGACGGCCAGCGCACGCGACCCGCCCCGGATCAAGGTCTCTTGGCCTGGCACGAATAGCCGGCCGAGCGTGCGAGAGGCGTCTGGCCTTATCCGGTGCTCGGTCCGGGTCAGCAGCCCGCTTGCGGCTCGGGACGTCCTCATCGCGGGGCGGGGGCCAGACGGAGCCCCTGCTGCATCACGGAAATCATCGCCAGTGTCGACTCGGCTCCCTGATTGCGACTTCGGCTGGTGCGGCTCAGGCCATCACAGCCCCCGCCAGTCCGTTCGTCGAGGAGCGGTATCTTGGCATCGTTGTCACCGAGGAACCACGCCACGGCCATCTCGGCGCCACCCAGCCAGCTGCGGTCACCAGTGACCGCCGCCGCGCGCATGCACGCATCGGCCAGGGCAGCCACCTCGATCGGCTGCTGGTCGAACGCCGGGCGGGGCTCCCCGAGACTCCAGCCTCCGGTCGGCACGACCGACAGGTGGCCGTCTCGGGTCTCGACGGCTAGCAGCCAGTCGAGCATGCGCAGGCCGTTGCGCAGCACTCGGCCGCGGCCGAGTTTGGCGCCGGCCACGATAACAGCCTCGGCGATGGCCGCGTTCGCGTAGGTGAGCCTGGGTGATGGCCACGGCCACCGGGCGTCAGTCGGCGGTTCCCCGATAGCCGAGATGGCCTTGTCGAGAAGCGTGCGCGCGTCAGCATGGTCCGGCCATCGGTCGAGTACCTCGACGGCCCCGAGCGCCGCGAACGCCATGGCATGCGGCCAGGGAGATGAGATTTTCGCGCTGCGGCCGAATCGCTCGATGGACTCCTCGCGCATCCCCGGGGTGGGTCCCCGGGCGGCGGCGGTGCCGAGGCCCCAGAGGGCGCGGCCCCAGCAGTCACCGATGCCGGGCTGGTCCTGCCAGCGGCGATCGTAGCCGAGGCGGTTACGGAACCTTCCGTCTGGCGCCTGGGCCTGGGCCATGAAGTAGAGGTAGCGGCGCCCCAGGGTGATCAGTTCCTGGGATGGCGACGGTTCCCGGCACACCACCACCAGGCCGCGGGCGACGTCGTCGATGCAGTAGCCGTGCTCGTACCTGGGCACGATTCCCTCGGCGTGCTCGAGCAAGCCGATGTGGTCGGTCAGGCGCTGCAGGTGCCGGAACGGCGCTGTCGGGTAGGTCATACCGGGCTTCCCGCCCTAGCGCCGGTGAGCGGCGCCGCCGTCAATGTAGCTAGCCCGCTCTGAAATCCGGGGACGGAATCGGCTGGCGAGATCTTCATGTCAGGGCCCGAGGCTGGCTGAGAGGGCCTCGCGTGCTCGCTGACGTCCCGAACAGTGGCTGAGCGTCCGCCGCGGCCTCCGCGTAGTGGGCGCATCGTCAGGATAGCGGAGAAAAATCCCGTCCTGGGTCACCGGGCTTGGGCCGGCGTAGCCGGGCCGCGTAGACCGCGGCGGTGCCGAAGATCAGCACGAGGACTCCGTAGATGCCCAGCGGTGCAGCCGCCGCGGCCCCGAACGCGCTGGCCGCGATGCCTGCCGCCACGGCAAAGTCCCGCATCGCGGTCGGCAGCACGATGGCGGTGCGCTGGGCCGGCGGTGCGCCGATCGCCAGCAGCCAGCCCAGGATCACCGCGCCAGCCAGGTAGGCGAGCAGAGCCAGCAGGACCCGGGCGTCGCTGGCCCGCAGGTGAAGCTGGCTCGCCACCTCCCACAGCAACACGAGCAGGCTGGTCGTTCCCAGCACCCGGAGGATCGACTGCTCGCGTCCGCCGAACGGATCGAAGGACCGCATCGCGGACCCGGCGATCAGCGGGAGAGCTACGACCAGGGCCAGGGTAGACAGCAGCCCGAGCTGTGAGGCTGAGGAATGCGCGCCGGCGATGCTGAGAATGGGCCCGGCCAGCAGCACGGTCAAGATCGTGGACGTGACGAGGAGCCCGGCCGCGAGGGCGGCATCCCCGGCGGCCAGACCGGTGAGGGCGACGGACGCCACCTCGCTGGGCGCGAGTCCAGCCGACAGGATACCTCCGCGCAGGGCCACGCTGCTGACCAGGCGGCTGGCCAGCCAGGCGAGGACGGGCAAGCCGACCGTGGTGACCGGCAGCACGACGGCCAGCCGCCGGGCCGCAGTCCGGATGGCGCCCATCTGGCTGAAGGTCATGGCAGCGCCCGTGCAGAACACCAGGACCGCCAGCGTGAACAAGATGGCGTCAGCGGCGTCAGCGCGGCGCCCGGGGGCGGGGAAGCTCACTCCCGCGGCGGCCGTGATCAGGACCAGGGGCAGCAGGAACCGGTCCAGGGAGTCGGCGAGCCCGGTCAGCGGGCTCCGCTCGACCCGTCCGTCAGCTGATCGGACTGGCCGCCTCCGTCGTGGCGGCTTGAGCCCGGGTCCGCCGGCCCATCCACCAGAAGAGCACCCCGATGACGATGAAGCAGAGCACCGGGATCAGCTCGGTCCACAGGTAGGTGAACCGCTCGGCGTAGGTCCAGTTCGACGGGGCGAAGTCGCTGCCGAACCAGGACTTGCCCAGCCCGGGGGCGATGAGCTGGACGCTGGCGATGGCCACCAGGATCATCAGGATCACGGTCAGCGACCGGTACGCAGGCATCTTGTACGGGCGGGGCGTGTTCGGGTGGCTGCGGCGCAGCTTCCACAGGGCCGGGTAGATGAGCAGGTAGCTGATCAGCGTGGTCGAGATGGTCACGCCGAGCACGGCGTCGAAGTACTTGGCCGCGTTGCCGCTGGTGATCTGCTGCGCGAGGATGACGACGACGGTGGCCACGACGCCGCTGAACACGTTGACCCGCACCGGTGTGCCGAACCTGGCGTTGATCACGCCCAGCACGCGGGGACCTGACCCGTCGTAGCAGGACACGGCCAGGGCCCGATCCGAGCCCATGATCCAGGTCGCGCCGGACGTCAGCAGGCACAGGATGAACAGCAGGGCGCAGAAGTCACCCAGGATCAGGCCGGCCCCGCTGAGCGTCACGGCGCCGCCCGCGGCGACGTGGCCGCCGTACACGGTGAATACCGTCTGGATGGCGCTGACGAACCCGCTGAAGTTGGTGATGGCGCTGGTCGGCAGGACGAGCAGGATGCCGATCACCGGCAGGGCGTAGAGCACGACGCTGGCCACGCCGGAGCGGGCGATGGCGAACGGCACGTCGCGCTGCGGGTTGGTCATCTCCTCGCCCGCGCTGTTGGGTAGCTCGAAGCCGACGAAGTTGAACAGCAGCACGCCGACCAGCAGCACGAAGCCGCCGGCCGACGGAGAGTAGCTGTTCGCGCCCAGGCCGTGGGCGCCGTGCTTGGCCGCGTAGATGATCACCGTGAGGGTGAACAGGCCGAGCAGGAGGAACCGGGCGAAGGCCCCGGCGGTCGGCAGCCACTTGCCCACGCTGAAGGACGTGATGGCGGCCACGATCGACAGCCAGACGAACGTCAGCGCGACGATGTAGAACACCACCGTGGGCACCGTGTTGCCGTGGTTGAAGAACACCTGGATGGCGCCGATGCAGCTGATGGCGAGCGTGCCGCCGATCCAGACCGGGTTCGTGATCCAGTACAGGAAGTTGTTCACCGCCCCGGCCAGATGCCCGAAGGCCAGGCGGGTCCAGTAGTACGGGCCGCCTTCCTGCGGGAAGGCCGTGCCGAGCTCGGCGAACAGCAGGGCCTGCGGGACGAAGAAGACGACCGCGAAGATCATCATCCAGGTGAAGGCCTGGCCGCCGCCCTGCGCGACCGTGGCGATCGTGTCCACGCCGACGATGGTGCAGATGAGGAAGAACAGGATGTCGAAGCGCCCGAAGTGGCGCTGCAGTTTCTGACGTTCGACGACCGCGGCGGCGGTCATCGGCTCCAGAGTGTCGGTCATCGGGGGAAACGCTCCTTGCCATTGCGTCCAGGCCACATCTTCACTCCCGATGATGTCGGGCGCTTACCGATTTATGACATCGCTGCCCATGTGATGCAAGGGCCCAGGCGGAATAACGCGCTGCGTGACGAAGCAGGTCACGGAACTGGACGTCATCGGCGGACATGCTTCGGCCACAATGGGGCCATGGTCTCTGAGATCTTCGAAGCCGAGCGGTGGCGCCCCGTCGAGGGGTTCTCCTTTACCGATATCACCTACCACCGTGCCGTCGACTCGGGCACGGTCCGCGTGGCCTTCAACCGGCCCGAGGTCAGGAACGCCTTCCGCCCGCACACGGTCGACGAGCTGTACGTGGCGCTCGATCACGCCCGGATGTCCGGTGACGTCGGATGCGTGCTGCTCACCGGCAACGGGCCGTCGCCGAGGGACGGCGGCTGGGCCTTCTGCTCTGGCGGCGACCAGCGCATCCGCGGCCGCAGCGGATACCAGTACGCCGGCGGCGAGACGGCCGGGACCATCGATCCGGCCCGCGCCGGGCGCCTGCACATCATGGAGGTGCACCGGCTGATCCGGTTCATGCCGAAGGTGGTCATCTGCGTCGTGCCGGGCTGGGCCGCGGGCGGCGGGCACAGCCTGCACGTCGTCTGCGACCTCACCCTGGCCAGCCGCGAGCACGCCCGCTTCAAGCAGACCGACGCCGACGTGGGGAGCTTCGACGGCGGCTTCGGCTCGGCCTACCTGGCTCGGCAGGTCGGCCAGAAGTTCGCCCGGGAGATCTTCTTCCTCGGCGACACCTACGACGCGGAGAACGCGCACCGGATGGGCATGGTCAACGCGGTCGTGCCGCACGCGGACCTGGAGCGTACCGCGCTGGAGTGGGCCGCCAAGATCAACGCTAAGAGCCCGACCTCCCAGCGCATGCTGAAGTTCGCGTTCAACCTCATCGATGACGGGCTCGTCGGTCAGCAGGTGTTCTCGACCGAGGCGACCCGGCTCGCCTACATGACCGATGAGGCCGTCGAAGGCCGAGACGCGTTCCTGGAGAAACGCGCCCCGGACTGGACGCCGTTCCCCTACTACTACT
>JBAUAY010000218.1:0-16412 GCA_049676235.1 Streptosporangiaceae bacterium | reverse complement strand
GCGGCCCAGTATCGACCTTCCACCCCACCTCCCCGTCCCCTTCACGGAGCCAACGAGCTTTGAGATACGCGCTGCGCCGCCTTGGTTTCTTCGTCCTCACGCTGTGGGTAGCGCTCACCCTTAACTTCCTGCTACCGCGGCTGATGCCGGGAAACCCCGCGCTGGCCATGATGTCGAAGTTCCATGGCGAGCTCAGCCCGAAGGCGCTGAACGCCCTGGAGGTCCTCTTCGGGGTGAACACGCACGAGAGCCTGCTCGGGCAGTACTTCAGCTACCTGCACCAGATCCTGACCGGCAACTTCGGCATCTCGCTTGACGAATACCCGAAGTCCGTTACGTCCGTCATCGGCAGCGCGATCTGGTGGACCGTCGGCCTGGTCGGCATCACCACGGTCCTGGCCTTCATCCTCGGCACCGGCCTCGGCATCGTCGCCGCCTGGCGGCGTGGCGGGAAGCTGGACAGCATCGTGCCGCCGGTATTCGTGATCACCTCTGCGATCCCGTACTTCTGGATGGCTATGGTGCTGGTCCTGATCTTCGCCCTCACCCTGCACTGGTTTCCCAGTCAGGGCGGCTACTACGTCACCACCGACACCCCCGGCCTCAACCTCACCTTCTTCCAGGACGTGCTCAACCACGCCTTCCTGCCGGCCGTCGCACTGCTGATCACCACGATCGGCACCTGGATCCTGACCATGCGGAACACGATGATCACCACGCTGGCCGAGGACTACGTGCGGATGGCCCGGGCCAAGGGACTGCCGGGCTGGCGCATCATGTTCGACTACGCGGCCCGTAACGCGATCCTGCCGAACCTGACCGGCTTCGCCATGTCCCTCGGCTTCGTGGTCAGCGGCGCGATCCTGATCGAGTACGTGTTCAACTATCCCGGCGTGGGCTACATGCTGCTGCAGGCCGTATCCGGCGAGGACTACCCGCTGATGCAGGCCCTGTTCCTGTTGATCACGGTGGCGGTGCTGTTCGCGATCCTGGTCGCCGACATCCTCACCGCGCTGCTTGACCCGCGGACAAGGGCGGCGCGTTAGCCATGGCCATGCCGGTTTCCGGGGTCGCCACCGACACCCCCGCCACGCAGGTGCCCGCCGGCCATGCGTTCGCCCGCGTCGGCCGCGCCGTCCGGTCCAGCCGCAAGGCGACCGCGGGAATCATCCTGCTCACGATCTTCATCCTGGTCGCGCTCTTCCCCGGCGTCATCGCCAAGGACAGCCCGACGGCAGACGCCTATCCTCCGCACCTGCCTGTCTCGACCGCTCACCTCCTCGGCACCAACGCATACGGGCAAGACCTGTTCGCGCAGGTGGTGTGGGGGACCAGGAACGTGATGATCATCGCGTTCGCGGTCGGGCTGGCCGCGACCGGGATAGCGATCCTGATCGGCATCGCCGCCGCCTACCTCGGCGGCCTCTGGGACGGCTCGCTGTCCGTGCTGACCGACGTGCTCCTGGTCATCCCGCTGTTCCCGCTGCTGATCGTCATCGCCGCTTACGCGCACGGCGGGACCACGCTCGTGCTGATCGTGGCGATCACTCTTACCAGCTGGTCCTACACCGCGCGCCAGCTCCGGTCGCAGGCGCTCACGCTACGCAACCGAGACTTCCTCGAGGCGGCGCGGGTGCGCGGCGAGCGGCGACTGTACATCATCGTGGTGGAGGTCATCCCCACCATGATCTCGCTGATCGTGGCGTGCTTCCTGACCAACGCGCTGTACGCGGTCCTGTTCGCGTCCAGCCTGCAGTTCATCGGCCTCGGCGACCCGAACACGGTGAGCTGGGGCACGACGCTGTACTGGGCGGAGAACAACGCCGCGCTGCAGACCGGCTATCCGCTTTGGGCCATCGCGCCCGGAGCCTGCATCGCTGTGCTCGGCGCCGCCTTCGCCCTGTTGAACTACGCCTTCGACGAGATCGGCAATCCGGCCCTGCGGCCGGTGCGGAAGATACGCCATAAGAAAGCTGCCCGGGAGAAAGGTGCAGAGCAGAGTGCCTGACATGCCGGTGCTCGAGGTCAGCGGCCTGTCCGTCGACTACCTCCTGGACCGGGGGGCCGTCCGGGCGGTGGATGACGTGTCGTTCACGGTCAGCCGGGGCGAGTTCCTCGGCATCGTGGGCGAATCGGGTTGCGGGAAGTCAACGCTGCTGTTCGCCGTCGCCCAGCTGCTCGCTCCCCCGGCCATGATCGCCGCCGGAAGCGTCACGTTCGACGGCGCGAACCTGGTGGGTCTGACCGACGGACAGTTGTCCGCGATCCGCTGGCGGGACATGTCGGTCGTCATGCAGAGCGCGATGAACGCGCTCAACCCGGTCAAGACGATCGGGGCCCAGTTCAAGGACGCGATGCGGGCGCACGGCAGGCACACCAGCGAGGACGTTACCGCCAGGTCCGCCGAGGTACTGCGCATGGTCGGCATCGATCCCGTGCACCTGCGAAGCTACCCGCACCAGCTGTCCGGCGGGATGCGGCAGCGCTCGATGATCGCGATGGCGATGCTGTTCACCCCCGATCTGGTCATCATGGACGAGCCCACGTCCGCGCTTGACGTGGTGGCGCAGCGGTCGCTGATGGTACAGATCAAGGACCTCCAGCAGGCGTTCGGTTTCGCGGTCATTTTCGTCACCCATGACATGTCCCTGATCAGCCATTTCTCCGACCGGCTGATGGTGATGTACGCGGGTCAGGTGGACGAGCTCGGCGCCACCAGGACGATCTTCGACCGGCCGAGGCACCCGTATACCCAGGGCCTGCTGGAAGCCTTCCCCTCTATCCGCGGCCCGCGCGTCCCGCTCAAGGGGATCCCTGGCCATCCGCCTGACCTGTCCGCGATACCCACCGGCTGCCGGTTCCACCCGCGGTGTCCCCATGCGCTAGAGCGGTGCGCCGAAGTCGAACCCGACCTGTACCCGCTCGATGACGAGCTGGTGCGCTGCCTGCGCCTGGCGGACGGGAGCCTATCCTCATGACCGAGCTGCTGAGGACCGAACACCTGACCCGGCACTTCAAGATCGGCGGGACGATGTCCCGGCGGACGCTGCACGCGGTGGACGACGTCAGCTTCGGCATCAACGAGCGCGAGATCGTGGCGCTGGCCGGGGAGAGCGGCAGCGGCAAGTCGACCATCGCGCGCATGTTGGCCAGGATCTATGAGCCTACCTCCGGGGAGATTTACTTCGAGGGTAAGCCGCTCTCGCGGATCCGCTCCCGTCGCGACCAGCTCCGCTACAGCGGCCTGGTGCCGATGGTGTTCCAGGACCCGTTCGGTTCGATCAACCCGGTGTTCCGGGTCCAGCACGGCGTGCTGCGCTGCCTGAAGCTGCACCGCTCGGAGCTGTCCGCCAAACAGCGCCTCGATGAGGCGGCGAGGATGTTCGAGGTCGTCGGGCTGAACGCCGACATGCTGCAGCGTTTCCCTTACGAGCTGAGCGGCGGGCAGCGGCAGCGGGTCGGCTTCGCCCAGGCGCTGGCGATGCGGCCGAAGCTGATCCTGGCCGACGAGCCGGTCTCGATGCTGGACGTGTCGATCAGGATCGGCCTGCTCAACCTGATGACCAAGCTGCGCGACGAGGAGGGCGTGTCCATCCTCTACATCACCCACGACATCGCCAGCGCGCGGTATGTGGCGGACCGGCTGATCGTGATGTACGCCGGCCAGATCGCCGAGACCGGGCCGATCGAGGACGTGCTGGCCCACCCCAGGCACCCCTACACCCAGCTGCTGCTCTCGGCGGTGCCCGATCCGCGCGCGCCGCTCTCGGTAGCGGCGGAGACCGATCGCGGCGATCCGCCCAAGGTGATCGACCCGACGCCGGGCTGCCGGTTCCGCTGGCGGTGCCCGCTGGCCATCGACACCTGCGCGCAGGTCACGCCCGAGCTGGCCGAGCTGAGCCCCGGTCACGACGCGGCCTGCCACGTCGCCCGAACGACGGAAGTGAAGGCGTTCTCATGAAGCTCGCAGTGATCGGCGGCGGATCCACCTACACACCGGAACTCGCGGACGGGATCGGCCGGCTGCTCCCCGGAGTCGAGGAGCTGGTCCTGGTGGACCCCGATCCGAGCCGGCTGGCCGCCGTCGGACCCGTGTCGGCCCGGATCATGGCGGCCCACGGCCATCCGGCCCGGGTGCGCTGGACCGGCAGCCTGGAGGAGGGCGCCGACGGCGCGGACGCGATCTTGTTCCAGCTCCGGATCGGCGGGCAGGCCGCCCGCCAGCGCGACGAGACCTGGCCACTGGACTGCGGCTGCGTCGGGCAGGAAACCACCGGGGCGGGCGGCCTGGCCAAGGCGCTGCGGACCGTACCCATTGTCCTGGATCTGGCCGAACGGGCCCGGCGGCGGGCTTCGCCCTCAGCCTTCATCATCGACTTCACCAACCCGGTGGGGATCGTCACCCGGGCCTTGCTCTCGGCGGGTCACCGTGCGGTCGGCTTGTGCAACGTGGCCATCGGATTCCAGCGCGATTTCGCCGCCCTGCTCGGCGTCACACCGGACCGGGTGTCCCTCGGCCACGTCGGCCTGAACCACCTGACCTGGGAGCGCTCGGTGTCCGTGGACGGCGTGGACGTGCTGCCCGAGCTGCTGGAAAAGCACGCGGACGA
The DNA here is from genome assembly GCA_049676235.1 of Streptosporangiaceae bacterium. GTDB lineage: Bacteria > Actinomycetota > Actinomycetes > Streptosporangiales > Streptosporangiaceae > Palsa-504. Next base: position 11,802 of record JBAUAY010000218.1, on the reverse strand, counting down.
GATCGCGCCGCACACCGGGATGACCGCGGACTTCATCCGGCACCTGGGCATGGTGCCGTCGTACTACCTGCGCTACTACTACACCCACGACGCGGTGGTCGAATCGTTGCGGGGCGCCGTCACCCGAGCCGAGCAGGTCGCCCAGCTGGAGACCGAGCTCCTGGAGCTGTACGCCGACCCAGAGCTGGACACCAAGCCGCCCCAGCTGGCGCAGCGCGGCGGCGCGTGGTACTCCGAGGCGGCGGTCGACCTGCTCGTCTCGCTGACCGGCGACCGGCGCGACGTTCAGGTGGTCAACACGGGCAACGGCGGGACGCTGCCGTTCCTGCCCGCCGACGCGGTGATCGAGGTGCCCGCGGTGGTGGGCAGCGGCGGCGCCGTCCCGGTGCGCATGGCCCCGGTCGATCCGCTGCTGCGCGGGCTGATCGCGCACGTGTACGCGTACGAGGAACTCGCGCTCGACGCCGCCATCCGCGGCGGGCGGGACCGGGTGTACGACGCGCTGCTGGCGCATCCGCTGGTGGGCCAGGCCGACCAGGCGCAGTGCCTGACCGACCGACTGATCGCGGAAAACGCTCGATACCTGCCCTGGGCCCCCTGAGGACAGCACTGAGGAGATCCCGATGACAAACCGTCGGCGCGCTTTCACCCTCGCCGGAGCCGCGACCGCAGCAGTAGCAGCCGTCACACTAGCCACATTCGCTGCCCCCGCGCTGGGGAACCCCCGGGATTTGTCTGCAGTCTCGGGGGTTATAGCACCCAAAACCGTAAACAAAGCGCCGGAAGTCCGGGTTAACCAAGTCGGGTATCCAACGGGTGCGTCGAAAGTGGCCTTTGCGATGCTGTCGACGAAGGTCGCCGCGGTGCGGTTCGAGGTCATCACGGCGTACGGGGTCATCTACCGGGGAACGTCCACCGATGACGTGGGATCGTGGAACTCCGGCTATCGCGCGGTGTACCAGCTCAGCTTCTCCGGCGTGCATGCTCCGGGGCAGTACCAGGTCAAGCTCCTCTCCCCCGCCAGCGCGGTCTCCCCCACGTTCACCATCGGCGACGGGGCGCAGCTGTACGGCCAGCTCGTCAACAACGCCGTGCAGTACTTCACCTCCGAGCGTGATGGGCCTGATGTCGACTCCGCGGTCCTCGGCCGCCAGCCCGCCAACCTGACCGACGAGAGCGCCTACGTCTACGCCGACCCGGCCTACGACAGCAACGACAACCTGCTCGGCACATTGAAGAAAATCGGCGGGCCGGTCGACGTCTCCGGCGGCTGGTTCGATGCCGGCGGCGGCTACGAGAAGTTTGCGTTCACCGCCAGCTACGCCGACGCGCTCATGCTGATCGCCGCGCGCGACTACCCCTGGTCCTCCGCCATGCTCCAGCCGGAGGCGACGTTCGGTCTGCAGTGGATCACCAAGCTGTGGAATCCCGCTCGCAAGGTGCTGTACGCACAGGTCGGGATCGGCAACGGCAACGCGAGCAACACGATCCAGGGCGATTACAACTTCTGGTTCCTGCCGCAGCAGGAGGACCGGATGAACACGTCGTCCGGCGGGAACCCCGGGCCGACCGCGTACTACGTCAAGTACCGGCCGGTGTTCGAGGCGGCGCCACCGGGCCAGCCGGTCAGCCCGGACCTGGCGGGCCGTTTCGCCGCCGACTTCGCGCTCGGCGCCCAGCTATCCGCCGGGACTGACCGGGCGCGGGCCCGGCACATGCTGAGCCTGGCCCGGAGCGTCTACGCGATGGCCAAGACCACCGACGTGGGGCAGCTCGTCACGGCGTTCCCGCACGACTACTATCCGGGTGCCGAGTGGAAGAGCGACATGCTGTGGGGCGCGGCCGAGATCGCGCTGGCCGACGAGGCGACTGGCGCCCCGGCCGTGCGTCTGCGCGCGGACCTGACCACCGCGGCCCGCTGGGCCCAGGCGTACATCGCCCAAGGACACCCGGCCGACGGCGACACCTTCAACCTCTACGACGACGGCGCGGTCGCCGAGGCCGAACTACTCCAGGCTATGCAGCAGGCTCGGATTTCCTGGTGGAGCCCGATCGCCCCGGGCGCGCTGCTGGGTGACCTGGCCGCGCAGCTGCGCACCGGCGAGGACCAGGCCAAGGGCGACCCGTTCGCGCTCGGCACGCAGCTGGGTGCCTCCGATGCCTCGCCGCACGCGTTCGGCCTGTTCATCACCGACGCGCTGTACCAGAAGTACGGCGGCTCGAGCCAGTTCGAGTCGTTCGCGCAGCAGCAGCTGAACTTCGCGCTCGGCGCGAACGGCTGGGGCAGTTCCTTCGTGGTCGGCGCGGGCACCGTGTTTCCGCACTGCATGCAGAGCGAGATCGCCAACCTGGCGGGCTCGCTCACCGGGACCGGCCATATCCAGCTGGGCGCGACCACGGACGGCCCGAGCAGCCCGGCCAACTTCATCGGCCTGGGCACGGTCTCCGGAATGCGGGCCTGCAGCGCGGGCAACTTCGCGCCGTTCAACACCAAGGCCGCCGCCTACGAGGACAACGTGGTCTCCTGGCCCTCGGTCGAACCCGCCGATGACTACACCGCCAACTCCCTGCTGGCCTTCGCCCTGGGCGGGGCTGGCCTTGGCTGACAATCCGCTACTGCCCCGGCCGGAGCCGCGGGCGCTCAGGCCCGCCGTGCTGGCCATCGACGGGGGCAACAGCAAGACCGACGTGGCCCTGGTGGCCAGCGACGGCACGCTGCTCGCCTCCGCCCGCGGGCCCGGTATCAACGCTCATGAAGTCGGCGTCGACCAGACGGTGCTGATCCTGGACGCGGTGGTCAGGCAGGCCGCAGACCGGCTGGACCGGCGTCACCGGCCGGGCAGGTCAGGCTGGGTCGCGCGGCACACGGTGGCCTGCCTGGCCAACGCCGACTTGCCGGAGGAGGAGGCTGAGCACGCCACGGCGGTGCAGGCTCAGGCGTGGAGCTCGACCGCGACGGTGGTCAACGACACCTTCGCCATCTTGCGGTCGGGCCTGTCCGACCAGGACCAGCCGCACTGGGGAGTCGCCGTGGTCTGCGGCGCGGGCATCAACGCCGTCGGCGTCGCGCCGGACGGCCGCGTCACCAGGTACCTGGCCCTGGGCACGATCTCGGGCGACTGGGGCGGCGGCTACGGCCTGGGGCTCGAAGTGCTCTGGCACGCGATGCGCGCGGAGGACGGCCGCGGCCGGGATACCATGCTGACCGGCTACCTGACCAGCCATTTCGGCGTCGAGCGGGTCGAGGAGGTAACGACCGGCCTCCACAAGGGCAAAATCCCGGACGATGACCTGATCGGCCTCGCGCCCATGCTGCTGCGGGCGGCGGATGAAGGCGATCCGGTGGCCCGGACCGTGGTCAATCGTCTCGCCGACGAGATCTCGGTCATGGCCATCACGGCGATGCGGCGCCTCGGCCTGACCGCCCTGGCCACTCCCGTCGTGCTCGGCGGCGGCGTCATGACCGCGAGGAACCCGCTGCTGATGGACGGCATCCTGCGGCAGCTCGCCGAAGCTGCCCCGACCGCCGCGGTCCGCGTAATCGACGTCCCGCCGGTGGCGGGCGCGGCCCTGCTCGGCCTGGACCACGTGAACGCGGGGCCCGCTGCCGCCTCCCGCCTGCGGGCCGCCTACGACGTCCCCCGCCCCGCTAGCAGCGGAACTTAAGAACCTCCGTTAGCTTTCGCTGGTGGAAGAGGTGACGGTGGGCTTCACGTTGATGAGGTTGCGGTCGGCGTCGTCGCCAAGCAGCGCCCGGGACAGCTTGGTGAGCAACTCGCCCAGTTCCGCGTACTCGTCCGGCGACCAGTCGGCGAGCAGCTCGCGCAGTCCTTCGCGGCGGGCCGCGAACAGCCGGTCGGCGGCCCCGCGGCCGGTGTCGGTGAGCAGCAGCGTCCCGTTCGAGCGGACCACCATGCCCTCGGAGACCAGCCGGTCCACGAAGGGACGGCCGTAGTCCATGCTCACGTTGGCCTGCCGGGCCAGCTCGTCGCCAGGGACCGCACCCTGCTTGGCCAGCCGGGTCAGGATCCAGCAGCTCCCAGCGGGCAGGTCCAGGCCGGCCAGGGCGGCCAGCCGTTCGTAGCCGCGCCGCCTCATGTCCGCGCTTGCGAACCTGGTCAGCGAGCGCTCCACCTCGTCCACCGAGGAGCGCTGGGACGAGGCCGCCCCCAGCCCCTCGCCGAGGTTAGCCGTCCTCGTGACCGTGCGCAACGGCACCTCGCGCAGGAACCAGGAAAGCACGAACGCCACCAGGGCGACGGGGATCGCGGCCAGGAAGACCGGATGCAGGGCCAGCGAGAACGCGTGCTGCACGGCGGCCCTGACGGCGGCGGGCAGCTTCTTCAGCAGGGCAGGGTTGGCCGCGGCGCCCGAGGCGCTGACGCCGCCCGGCAGCGTGACCCCGTGCAGTGCCGAGGCCAGCTCGCTGGCCAGCCGGTTCGAGAAGATCGCGCCGAAGATCGACACCCCGAACGCCCCGCCGATGCTGCGGAAGAAGGTCACCCCCGACGTCGCGGTGCCCAGGTCGGCGTAGTCGGCCGCGTTCTGCACCGCGATGACCAGGACCTGGATGATCAGTCCGAGGGCGATCCCGAGCAAGAAGAAATAGGTACACATGAGCGCGGTCGAGGTGTGCTCATCCAGCCGGGACAACAGGAAGAGCGCGAACGTGAGCACCGCGGTGCCGACGATCGGGTAGATCTTGTAGCGGCCGGTCCTGGCGATGAGCTGGCCGCTGGCTATCGAGGTGATAAGCAGGCCGCCGACCATCGGCAGCAGGTAGACGCCGGACAGCGTGGGCGAGACGCCGTGTACCACCTGCAGGAAGAGCGGCAGGTACGAGATCGAGCCGAACATCGCGAACCCCGCCGCGAGGCTGATCGCGGCGCAGACGGTGAACACCGGGTTACGGAACAGCCGCAACGGCAGCACCGGCTCGGACGCGCGCTGGGCCGAGAACCACCAGCCTACGAGGAACACGATGGCGGCGGCGAACAGCCCGATGATCGTCGGGGAGCCCCACGCGTAGGTGGTGCCGCCCCATGAGGTCGCGAGCACCACGCTCACGGCGAAGCCGGCGAGCAGCGTGGCGCCCAGGTAGTCGATTTTGTGCTTGCGCCTGGTCGAGGTGGCGGGCAGCACCACGGCCACGACCACGAGGGCGACGGCCCCGATCGGCAGGTTGATATAGAAGACCCACCGCCAGGAGAGGTTGTCGACGAAGAACCCGCCGATCAGCGGGCCGATGACGCTGGCGACCCCGAAGACGGCGCCGAACGCGCCCTGATACTTCCCCCGCTCGCGCGGCGGGACGATGTCCCCGACGATGGCCTGGGCCAGCACGATAAGGCCGCCGCCGCCGACGCCCTGGAGCGCGCGGAACGCGATCAGCTCGCTCATGCTGCTGGAAAGCCCGGACAGCGCCGAACCGATCAGGAAGATGACGATCGCGGCGATGAACAGGTACTTGCGGCCGTACTGGTCGCCGAGCTTGCCCCACACCGGGGTGGTAGCGGTGGTGGCGAGTATGTAGGAGGTGACCACCCAGGACAGGTGGTTGAGGCCGCCCAGGTCGCTGACGATGGTAGGCAGCGCGGTGGCGACGATCGTCTGGTCCAGTGCGGCTAGCAAGATGGCCAGCATCAGCGCGCTGTATATGACCAGCAGCCCGCGCGGCTTCGCGGGCTGCTGGTCTACTGCCTGGCTGGCCACCACGCGCGTTCCCCCGTTCAGCAGAACCGGAAGCCGAAGCAGAACATTAACGCGTGGATACCCGATGCCGGGCCGCGTGAACGCAGGAGCGCCGTCAAACCGCAGTTGCGGGCAGCACCGTTTTGACGAGGAACTCGTGGAACCGTGCCCTCTCCTCCCACTGCGGGAAGTGTGCCGAATTCTCGAACCACGCCAATTCCTTCCTCGACGCGATGAGGCTCGTGAAATACCGTTCGGCCACCTCGACCGGCGCCATACGATCATGGCGCCCCTCGGCGACGAAGACCGGAACCTCGACCTGCGGAACCGTGTCGCTCAGGTTCACGGACAGCAGGGCCGCATAGAGGAGTACCACAGTGCGCCGAACTCGCTGAGCCAGCGTGCGCATCGTCTCCATCTCGCGATGCCCTCGGGGCCGGCGTAGGGCGGGCTGCCGAGGGAGCTGAGCTCAGTGAATGCTTTCGTGTTCCCGCGCCGCCGTGACTCGGCGAGGAGGAAGCGGTAGGCGACCTGCTGCCCCTCGGCGAAGTCCGCAATCAGCCCGGTGCTGACGAACGCGCTAAAGAGGTCTGGCCGTCGCTGGACTGCCATGAGTCCGAGCACACTGCCCCAGGAATGGCCGACGACGATCAGCTTCCGTCTGCCGAAGCGCTCCGCCAGGTGCTCGGTCAGCTCGATGGTGTCGGCGACCAGCTGACTGACGTTCATCGCCCTAGCCGGCTGGATGGCCGCTCCGGACTTGCCCGAACCGCGCTGGTCCCATTCGATGACGACGAAGTCGTTCTCGAGGAGCCCGTTGAGCCCGGCAGTCGCCATCTCGGCCTGACCCGGACCGCCGTGCAGCTTCAGCAGGATCGGGCTCTCGGCGCGCCGGCCTCGCACCAACAGCCATTGCCGTACGCCCCCCAGCGTCAATGGCTCGAGTACCGCAACGCTCCCCGGGACGGTTCGCCCCTGCGAATCGCGTATCGGCCTAGTGCGTGTAGACGGTCCGAGCTGCGGGAGAACAGACACGAGGGCAATCGTATCGGTCAGCTCCGGACGGCTGAGTAAACCGGCGACCAGGTGCAGCCTCGACTGCCTGCGGGAATGTCAGCTAGATACCTAGCCGCTACATAGCCATTCGGCCGCAGAGCCAGGCCAGTGACATCGGGTAACGATAGTCGATGCTCATATGCCCGGCCTCGAAGAGCTCGAAATGGACCAGATCATCGGCCACTCCGATGTCCCTGAGCGCGGCGCGGAAGGCGGTGGCGCCGAGGTCGAGGTGGAATTCGTCCCTCGTGCCGGCGTCGATCCAGATGGCGCGCAGCCCCCGCAACGCGTCCGCGTACGCCGGCGCCATCCGTACCGGGTCCCAGTCCAGCCACCGCTGCCATACGGAGGGCCGGAGCACTCCGGTCACCGAGTCGAACGGCAGATCCACGGTGCCGTCCTCGTTCGCGGAAAAGCACGCCGCCACGCCGAGCAGCCCGAGCAGCGACATGTCCTCCTCTTTGGTGAAGGACACCCGGGAGCCGAAGTCCTCCCACCAGCGCCAGATGTCGCCGTCGTAGCGGCGCAGGTGCCGCACGGCGGTCGCGAACTCCGGGATGTAGCAGTACTCGTAGAGCGAGTCGCCCGCATGCGTAGCCAGCGCGCCGAACAAGTCAGGCCGCAGCATCGGCGTGATCATCGAGCCGAACCCGCCGCTCGACTTGCCCATGATGCCCCGGTGCGCGCCGTCGGGCAGCGTCCGGTACCGCGCGTCCACCCAGGGCACGACCTCGTCGCACAGGTAGGAGTGGTACCGCCCGGTGCCGGGCGAGTCGACGAACTGGCTGCCGCCGTAGCCGGTCCACGCGTCGACGTAGACCACGATGGCCGGCGGCGCTTCGTCGCGGGCGAATACCGCGTCGGCGGCCTCGGGGAACGGCCGCCGGTACGCGGAGCGGTTCCGCCACATGGTCACCTGCCCGGTAAAGCCCTGGATGACGTATACGACCGGGTACCTGCGGTCCGGCTCGTCGTCGTACCGCGGCGGCAGGTAGACGAGCAGCGGCCGCTCGTGCGGGTCGCCTAGTGGGTTGCCGCGCAGCAACTCGCTGCTGATGACATGCTCGTCGATGCGGCCGGCGAGATCCGCGGACCAAGGCAGCACGGCTCCTCCTGAGGCTAGGCGGCGGGCGCAGACTCCCTATTTTCATTCCGAACGGAGCGTAGTGCGACTCCCGGCGCCCCTGCGTGTCGTCATGAGCGCGTTTCAGACATCGAAGAAGACCGTCTCGTGGTCACCTTGCAGCCAGATGTCGAATCTGAGCTCCCCTGCCGGCTCGGGCACCGCGATGAGCGTGGCCCGCCGCGCGTGGGCGGCGATGGAGCACAGCACCGGGTCGGCGGCGTTGGCGGTCTGCTCGTCGGGGAAATACATCCTGGTCACCACGCGGTCGAGCATGCCGCGCGCGAACACCGACACGTCCAGGTGCGGCGCCTCGATGCTGCCGTCGGGGGTAGGCAGCGGCCCGGGCTTGAGCGTGACGATGCGGTACGACCCGTCGAGCGCGGTCGGGCACCGGCCGAAGCCGCGGAAGCTCTGGTATCCGCCCGGCGTGGCGCCGCGCGGGTCGTCGGGATGCGCGAACCGCCCGTCGGGCCCGGCCTGCCAGGTCTCGATCAGCCCGTCCGGGATGATGTTCCCCGCGCCGTCGTAAAGCCGCCCGATGATCGTGATCGCCCCCGCGGTGCCCTCGGGCACCACGAAAGGGCCGTCATCCCAGGGCAGTCGCATGCTGAAGTAGGGGCCCACCGTCTGGGAAGGAGTCATCCCTGGCACTGTCGTTCCGCCCATCACTCGAAGGCGGTCGCGTCGCGGCCGCGCAGCACGATGTCCCAGTGGTAGCCGAGGGCCCATTCGGGCTGGGTCAGCTCGATGTCGAAGTTGGCGATCATCCGCTGCCTGGCCTTCTCGTCGGGCACCGAGTTGAAGATCGGGTCAAGCGGCAGCAGCGGGTCGCCGGGGAAATACATCTGGGTAACCAGCCGCTGGGTGAACGCGCGGCCGAACAGCGAGAAGTGGATGTGCGCCGGGCGCCAGGCGTTGTAGTGGTTCCCCCACGGGTAGGAGCCCGGCTGGATGGTGACGAAGCGGTACCGGCCGGCCGAGTCGGTGATGGCGCGCCCGATCCCGTCGAAGTTCGGGTCCAGCGGCGCGGGGTGGTGCTCCCGCGCGTGCCGGTAGCGCCCGGCCGAGTTCGTCTGCCAGATCTCGATCAGTGTGTCGGGCACGGGCCGGCCGTTCGAGTCCAGCACCCGGCCGGTCAGGATAATCCGCTGCCCCTGCGGCTCGCCGTCGTGCTGCGTGGTCAGGTCGGAGTCCGTGGGGGTGATCAGGGCGTCGCCGAGCAGGGGCCCGGTCACCTCGGTCAGCCGGTGCGGCAGCAGCACGAGCGGCTGCTTCGGGTGGCGCAGCGCGGTCGAACGGTAGCCGGCGGAGTCCAGCGGCGGATGCAGGCCTACCGGACGCTCGTACGACGGCAGGACCAGCTTGCCGGTATCAGTGCCGCCCCGGGGGGACGACCCCCCCAGACCGCCCCGCGAGGGCGTGGTCAGGGACGTCGATGCGTCAGCGGTCATTCGTGACTCCTTGCTCGCGTGCCTTGGAAACGCCGGAGCGCGTCTAGCTCGGCCGGGGTAGGCACGGCGATGATCTCCGGCTCCGCCGTGCTGGCCAGATCCCAGCCGGTGCGCTCCTTCGCGGCCGAGGCAGACACACCCGGGTAGAGCCCGGTCAGGGTGAACTCGAGCGTCTCCGGATCAGGCTCGAGGACGCCCAGGTCGGTGATGATCTTCTTGGGTCCGGCGCCGGTGAGCCCGAGCCGCTCGCGGTCCCCTGGGCCTGACCCGTAGCCGACCGAGGTGACGAAGTCGACCCGTTCGACAAACGAGCGGTAGCTCTGCCTGACCACGACGATCACCTCACGGCACGAGGCGGCGATCTCCGGCGCGCCGCCCGCGCCGGGCAGCCGCACCTTGGGGTTACGGTAATCCCCGCCGATCACGGTCGTGTTGATGTTGCCGAACTTGTCGATCTGGGCGGCGCCCAGGAAGCCGACGTCGATACGGCCGGGCTGCAGCCAGTAGTTGAAGATCTCGGGGACGCTCACCACCGCGTCCGCCGTCTCGGCCAGCATGCCGTCACCGATCGATAGCGGCAGCTGGGCGGGCTTGGCCCCGATCGTGCCCGACTCATAGATCAGCACCAGCGACGGCGCGTGGGTGGCCCGCGCCAGGTTCGCGGCCGAACTGGGCAGCCCGATCCCGACGAAGCACGTCATGCCGTCCCGTAGCACACGAGCGGCGGACACCGTCATCATCTCGTCAGCCGTATAGCTCACCGCATGGTCCGCGCTCATCTGAGATGTCATAGCTGCCCGGCCGGGACCATGTAAACCTGCTCCTCCAGCCACTTGGTGAACGTGCCACGCTCGCGGGCGATGGCGTCCCAGGCCACGTAATAGTCGTTGTCCCGGGCCGAGTAGCCCAGCGCGTAGGAGGGGTGCGCCCCGCCCGGCGCCTGCGCCACGAAACTCACCGTCCAGCCGGGCAGGACCACCGCCCCGGGACGGGGCTCGAGCTCGTCGACGATCTCCTCCACCGTGACCACCGAACGCTCGGACGCCAGTACGGCCTCCTTCTGCACGCCGATGATCCCCCAGAGCTGGACGTTACCCGACCGGTCGGCGCGCTGGGCGTGGACGACCGCCACGTCGGGCCGGATGGCCGAGACCGCGGTCAGCGTCTCGCCGGTGAACGGGCAGGTAATCGGCTTGATCGTCGGCGCCGTTGCAGCCGACACGGGGCCGTGGCCGCCGCTGAGCGTCTCCAGGCGATACAGGTCGGTGCCGTTGTAGCCGCGCAGCACGGCGAACGGCAGGCCGGACGCGCCGGCCACGTACCGGTTGGCCATCCCGGCGTGGCTGTGCTCCTCTATCTCCAGCGGGACCGGCCAGGAATGCTCCACCGCGTCGCGGAACCTGTGCAGTGAGCCGACACCGGGATTACCACCCCAGGAGAAGATCAGCTTGCGCACGCAGCCCGCGCCGATGAGCTGGTCGTAGATCAGGTCCGGCGTCATCCTGATCAGGGTCAGGCCACGGCGCCGCTGCCTCATTACCTCGTGCCCGGCGGCGAACGGGATCAGGTGAGTGAACCCCTCCATCGCCACGGCATCGCCGTCATGGATCGCCCGCTCTACGGCTTCGGCCAGTGAGACGATCTCCGCCATGTCCCTCCACGGTAGTTCGCTTACGCCAACGATAACGCGTTAGCGGTCGCCATTAGTACAGTCGTTCGCATGTCGGACGCCCATGTGTGGCGAGCGGACAACGTCCCAGCTCGCAGCACTGGGGCGGCCGACAAGGGCGTAAGCGGTCGGGCCTTGTTGAGTCGGGCCGGCTACGTTCGGTCGTCGGCCGCCGCGGCTTCCGCGAGCGCGCGCTGCGCGACGGGGAAGGCGCGGTTGGCGACCGGCACGCCCGCGTACACCGCGACCTGGAGCAGGACCTCCTGGATCTGGTCCGGCGTGAGACCGTTACGCAGCGCGGCCTTGACGTGCATGGCCAGCTCGTGCTCGTGCTGCATGGCCGCCAGGACGGCTAGCGTGACGAGGCTGCGCTCCTGGCGCGACAATCCCGGACGGGACCAGATCTCACCCCAGGCGTAACGCGTGATGAGTTCCTGGAACGGCTCGGTGAACGGGGTGGTGGCCGCCACCGCTCGATCGACGTGCTCGTCCCCGAGCACCTCACGCCGCACCGCCATCCCGCGCCGGGCGCGCTCGGCGTCATCCACTGGAGACCTCCCATGATCGGTGCGCCTCGAGGGCCGCGGTGATGAAGGCATCCGTCGCGCCCAGGTAGCCGGCCGGCTCCAGCGCGGAATCGATCTGCTCGGCGGTGATGCCGGCCGCCGAAAGCCGTTCCTCGAGCTTAGGCACGGCCAGCAGCACGTCGCGCAGCGGCAGCCCCGCGCCCACGGCCCGCGCGCCCGCCTCGGCCACCAGGTCGTGCGCCTGTGCGCCGCCGAGCACGCCGGCCAGCAGCGAGGAGACAT
>JBAUAY010000217.1:0-7948 GCA_049676235.1 Streptosporangiaceae bacterium | reverse complement strand
GGCTGAGCTTCTCGAGCGCCTCGCGGGTGGCGGCCGAGGGAGCCTCGGTCTAGATCTCCATCGTGACGGCGATCTTGCTGTGCCGCAGGATCTGCATCGCGAAGCGTGGGTGCACGTCGAGCGCGGCCAGCAGTGAGCCGCGTGTCTTGCGGGTTCCGTGCACGGTGATGGTGGGAACCTTGGCGGCGGCGGTGCACCGGGTGAAGCTGCGGTTGAAGTTCCTTGGCTCGATCGGAGTGCCTTGACGAGTCGTGAACACCAGGCCAGTTTCGCCAATGACGGGCGGGATCCGCTTGTGACTAGGGACACGAGTACCAAGTTCATCGCCGCGTAGCTCGGCACCACGTCAACGGCCGATCCGGCCGCCCCCCATCCTCGCCGACTACAGCAAAGGCTTTGTGCCGACCATCCTCACGACGGGCACCCGGGATCTACTCCAAAGCGACAGCGTGCGCTTCTACTGGAAGCTGCATGAGGCCGGTGCGACGGTGCAGCTGCGCGTCTGGGAAGGGATGGGGCACGGCTTTGAGGGCGTTCTTTCCAGCATCCCGGAAAGCGAGCAGAACATGCAGGAGGTCTTCGGCTTCCTTGAAGAACACCTCTGAACAGGCATGCTCAGTGGGCCTGAACGTCTAAGGTCGTTCTCGCAGTGTTATTCATTGCGCGGTTGCACCAGGATCGGCAGGGCCAAGATGAATAGGGAGAATGCTGTCAGCACCGGCCACAGTACCCCGTATCGGGTAAGGAACGCAGCCGCCGTAGCGCTGACCACGAAGATGGCCAGAGATATGCTTCGCCGCAGCCAGCGGGGATTGTTTCCGCCGCCCAGAGGGCAATCCGCCCACAGGCCCGTATACGTGAACGTAAAGAGGTTTGTGGCCAGGTCTTGGATCCCCCAGCGGCGCATAAGGGTATTCTGGACGCCCATCGCGCACGCAAGGGTCATGATCACCGGATAGCGGGCGTTGGTGACCGGTCCGGGGTGCGTCAGCACGATGAGGAGCACGGCGATGCCGATCAGGCTTCCGTCGATGGCAAAGCCGACACGCCGACCCAGTTCCCCGGCCCGCACGAGCCTGCCGCCTGCCACAGCCCCCACGCCGAAGGCAGCGAGGGCCGCTAGATAGGGCACGATCGTGCCGCCGGGAAAGGCCGACGCGAACCGGCCGTGGCTACCACGCACGCCCAGCGAGAAGCAGAGCAGGAGGATGTTGCCAGTCATAGTCTCGACAAAGATCAGGCCCAGCCCCAAGAAGCTGGCGGCGTCGAGCATCCCGCAGACGGCGGTGATGAAATAGACGCCTACTGTCAACGGCGGCCGCCAGATTCGCTGCGGCCTGACCGGCGAACCGGGCGAGGGCGAGCCGCTGGGCGTGGGTGCGCTCTCAGGCCTGGGATCGGTGGGCTCATTCGACATACCCCATACCTAGCATTAACAGCAACCGCTGCCACCCGACGGCCCTCGTCGCAGACTCCACTCCAAACGGGAACACCGGGACAAGCGTGATGCCGAGCTCGTACAGTCACTGATCGATTACATGCCAGTACGGGTCCAGGCTCTTGTCGTGACCACGGGGGTTACCACTGGGCACGGGGCCAGCTGGCCGACTTCGGGCAGCGGGCCTGCACCAGCGGGTTGGCGGTACCCGACGTCGCAGTGCGAGATCAGGAGAACACAACGATCATGCGAGCCAGTCGCTGAGCTTGCGCAGCGCGTCACGGGTGACATCGGACGGAGCTTCGGTGTAGATCTCCGTCCTGACGGCGATCTTGCTGTGCCGCAGGATGTGCATCGCGACTTGGGCGAGACCCGCCAGAAAGTACCCGGTCAGGGTGATGAACCCCGGAGAGCTCCCGGACAAGATCGAGGACAGGGAGTCTTTGCGCCGGGTGAGAAAGGGGATAGCCGTGGTGCTGAACCTTCTCCTAATCGGCCTGGCGATAGCACTCGACCCGCTGCCGCTGTCCGCCTTCATGGTCGTGCTGCCCTCACAGCGTGGCGTGAGAAAAGGCGCGGCGTGGACGTTCGGGTGGCTGGTGTCCCTGGCCATCGTGGTCACGGTCACGGTACTTGCTACCGGCGATAACCCTCCCGAGCCGAACACGGCGCCCTCGCTCGGAGCGCTGGCGGCGAAGATCGCTATCGGCGCGGGCCTGGTCGCGCTCGCGATCCGGCAGCGGCGCAGGATGGGACGACCCAAGAAGCCGAAAAAGCCGCCGAAGTGGCAGACGCACGTAGACAACATGTCCCCGTGGTTCGCCATGGGCCTTGGTCCTGCGCTTCAGCCCTGGGGCCTTATTGGCGCGGGTGCTGCCACGGTCGTCGAGGCCAAGCTGTCCAGCTGGGAAACCTACCTGGCGCTGTTCTTGTTCTGCGTCCTGGCCTCAGCCTCCTACCTTGTCCTGGAGATCTATGCCGGTTTCAAGCCCGGCCAGAGCAATGCGCTCCTGGCCAGGTTCAGGACCTGGATGGATGTCCATACCGACCAGGTCATCATCTTGGGAAGCCTCATTCTGGGTTTCTGGCTCATCGCAAACAGCCTCTACCTGATCGTCACCTGAGACGGCCCCAAGCTCGGCGAAGGCGATATGAACGTGTCGGCAACCGAAACCGCCAGCGGCCCGCGGTCGCAGGCGAGCGGAAGAAAGAACGCGATTCGGCTGGTTATGCTGGCTTCGGCGGCGAACCTGGCCAGGGATAAACACACCTTGCGGACGGTAATCGTGGCCGCGATCGTGGTGGTGGCGGTGGTGCGCTTGGCGCGGGAGGGCGGCAACCCCTTGGATTGGTACCTCGCACGCGGGCAAGGGGAGCGCCGAAGCCCGGCATAACACGGAGGCGATCACCGCCCACCAGAATGCGGCCGCGATCTTCCGGGAGACCGGGGACTGGCATGCCGAGGGTACGGCGCTGAACAATCTGGAGCTAGATCGGACGGAGCAAAACCGTGAAACCGAAGAGCCATAGTCACCGTACTGGATACAGCGGACAGTACAGCAACCCATACGACCAGCACCGACCTTGTATGACCTGTACTGTCCTCTAGTTGGGTGAATGACTAACGGCGGCCTTGCTGCCACTCGTTCATACAACAGAGGTTCGGTATCCCGCACCGGGCAATAGCGATCGTGCGGACCTCAGCAGGACTCGGGGTGTGAACCGGCCGGGGTGTGCCGTCCGGCTAGATTACGATGTCCCCGCTTCCGCGCCGGGGTCGGTCATCAAGGCGGCGGTGTTCTCGCCGGGCTTCTCGGACCGGGGCCGTTCCCGGCTGGGCGGCGACTTGGGTGGGTTGAGGCGCTTGCGATACCACAGGACGTCCGTTCCTGAGGGGAAGTCCTCGACTCGGCCCACAAGTTCATAGCCGTTGCGTTCGTACAGGGCCCGGGCCTGAAAGGCGTAGGTGAAGTGGACGGTCTGCGAGCACCCGCGCGCTGCCGCCTCGGCTTCGGCGACGGCGATGAGCCGCGTAGCGAGACCGCGCCCGCGCAGACTCGGCTCCACCCACAGGCTCTGCAGTTCACAGCAGTCGCCCCAGGTCCATCCGCTTATACCGGCGACGACCCTGCCAGCGTCGCGGACGAAGATCGCCAGGTCGGCTTCCTCGCCGAGCCCCATGGCGGCGGACGCCTCACGACGGATCTGAGTTTCGAGGACTTCGATGTCGAGCGGATCCGAGTGGTCCTCGACGCGGAACTCCGCGGCGACCAGTTCGTCAGGCACCGACGATCTGCTCGATCAGCGAGAGGTCATCGAAGTACGTCCGGAAGGACCGAATCTTCCCGTCGCGGAAGTCGGCCACGGTGACGCCGGGCAACTTGACGTGCCGTCCGGTGGGTTCCAGCGCGGTATCCCCGCTGAGCTCGAGTGGGCCGGTGTGATCGGCTTCGACGAGCCATTCGGCGAACGCCTTGTTGCCCACTTCGTCCAGTCCACGGAACGTGATCACGACGTTGGAGAAGGCTTCTTCACGAAGGGCGGCCAGGTCAGCCAGTCCGGCCAGCCCCGACACGGTGACGTACGGTGACCAGCCGATGATGTCATCGGTGAACAAGCTCTTCAGATCAGCCGGTGCGACACCGACCTCAGCCTTGATCGCGTCTGACAGCACCTCTTTGCGCGATCTACTCATGTCAGCCCCCTGTTCCTGCCGGGATTCGGTCTGTTCAACATCTTCTGGCCATCCGGGACGCGTTCAGGACCCGAGGATTTTCGCCTTGGCCGCCGTGAACTCGTCGTCGGTGAGCACGCCCGAGGCGTGCAACTGGGCGAGGTGTTCGATCTCGTCGGCCGGGTCCGCCGGAGACGGCGCATATTGCGCAGGTTCCTGGTGGTCGTCGCCAGCCGCCTGGTCGCCGGCAGCCGCCTGGTCCTGGTAGTCGTCGGCAGCTGGCTGGTCGTCGTATGCCGGCTGTTGTTGCCCGGCCTGCTTGGCCTCGTGGTGCGCTATCGCCCCCCCGGCAACCGCCCCGGCAATGAGCGCCCGCCGGCGTGTCCGTCGCCTGAATCCCATGGAGAACCCCTTCCTGTCTTTCCGAAGACACATCCCGCTACGTGCGGCCCTGGCCCATAGACCTCCGCTCGCCGTCGGGCACCAGTCCACCTCGTAACGGGGCGGGTTGCATCCCCCGCAACGGGTAAAAGACCGGGGAATCGTCCCTTTAGGGCCCTGGCTCACGGGACCGGGCGACGGCTGGCGTGCGAAGTCAGGACAGCAGCAGTCATTAGAATGCATACGTGCGGACGCCGATCAGGAACTCGCCGGATCCGATGTATGCCGAGCTTGAGGTGCACCGGACGATGATCCGCGACCGCGTTCGCACCGAGGCATTCCGACGTGCGATCGAGTCGGTGGTGCGCCCCAGTGACGTCGTGCTCGACGTCGGGGCGGGAAGCGGCATCTTGAGTTTGTTTGCGGCGCGGGCCGGGGCTGCGTGCGTCTACGCGGTGGAGCGGACGACGGTTGCCGCCGTGGCGCAGGGGCTGGCCGCTGCGAACGGGGTCGCGGAGATCGTCCAGGTGTTCCACGGTGACGTCACGGAGATCGAGCTGCCGGGACCGGTCGATGTGATCGTCTCGGAGTGGCTCGGAGGGTTCGGGATCGACGAAGGGATGCTCGGTCCGGTCATCGCCGCCCGTGACCGCTGGCTCAAGCCGGGTGGGGTCATGATCCCCCGCCTGGTGACGGCCTGGACCGCGCTGGTCGACGACCGGTACAGCGGGGAGATGGTGCAGTTCCTGCGGGACAATCCGTACGGCCTCAAGCTCGATGGCCTGGCCGAGATGACCGTCAACGAGATCTTCTATTCCGGCACCTTCCGGCACCTCGCGGCCGGTGACAGGCGCTCCGAGCCAGGCCGGTTGTGGGCTACGGACGCGGAGCTGATCCCGCTCGAGCAGGCGCAGGCGCCGCACGAAGCCGAGACGCTGCTGCCTGTCCGGGAGCACGGGACGGCGAACGCGCTCGCACTATGGTTCAGCGCCGAGCTCGCGCCCGGCATCTCGCTGTCGGTGGGACCCGGTGATGCACCGACGCACTGGGGGATGACGACGGCCCCGCTGCGCCGCCCCGTGCGGCTTACGCCGGGCATGGTCGTCCGCGCCAAAGTCAGGACCGCGCCGGCCCGGCCGGCCGGGACATGGACGAGCTGGGCCGTCGCGCTGCCAGGCGCGGGCTGGGAGGAGCACGACGAGCAGGCCGTCTGGCAGGAGATCGACGACTGAACAATGCCGACGACCCTGTGGGGGCGAACTTGTGCCGCTGACCCGGTTGCACGTGGTCCAGCGGTGCCCGGGCTGATCACCAGCCGTCATGGCTGCCGCCTTGTGCGCTGTCTCCGAGGGGCGCTCCTGGCGCTGTGCCCGGCGTGGCCGTGTGTCCAGCTGGGATGTGGTTGACCCACTGATCGTCTGGTTCCTCCAGCGCCGTCTGGGGGTCGTGCCCGAGCACGATCGCCGCCTCGTTAACGCTGGTGAATACGGGCAGCCGCTGGTCCAGACCGGTGATCCGCAAGATCTTCACCACCAGCGGCTGCGGCGCGATGAGGCCATAACGGCAGCCGGTTCGGTCGGCGTGATTCGCGATCCGGACCAGCGCACTGAGCCCGCAGGCGTCGCAGAAGGACACCCCGGCCACGTCGATCAGCAGCACCCGGGTCTGGCGGCCAATGGCGGCATAACCCCGCACGGCCAGGCTGTCGGCGAGGGCCAGATCCAGCTCACCGCGCACCTGCACCACCTCGATCTTCCCGCCACTACCCGTCATTGCTGGCTCCCCGACACCATTGGCGTCAACCGCGACAGGGTGAGCGCGCCGCGGAGGCTAGACCGCAAGGTTCGCGCGGCTGCCGTAGGCGCACAGCCCATACGGCGCCACCACATCCACCGCGATGATCACCGGCAAAACAGACGCGAAGACGATCAGGCCGTTGCCCTCTCCGCGCGGCCGGTCGGTGTCCTTGACTCGTTCAGTCGTAGCTGACGTCATCTGTGGCCTCCCATTGCACCTGGATCCAAACGGGCCTTGACTCCAGTCCTTCTGCTCCCATTACGATCACTCCCGCTGCCCGCAACGGCATCATCCTGATGGGGCTAAGAGCGTCAGGCGGCGCCAGGCGCGCAACGTTTCCCCGGAAAGGTCCGCCTGGTGACCGGCGGGGGCTGCGCCACGCCCGGTCAGTGTCTCCGTCGCGCGGCGGCGCTGGCCAGCATCAGGACCAGCCTGCGCGCGAAGAACCGCCAGCGCATCGGCTCAGCCGGTCCCGCCCAGACTGTCGGCCCACGGGGAGAACAGGTAGGCGGACGAAGAGACCGCGCCGGTGAGGTCCTTTTCGAGCACCAGCACGGTGTCGGGCTGGACGTCGGGGATAAAGGGCAGTTGCTCGACGGTCAGCTTCTCGGCCTCAGCTATCAACGCTGCCCGCTTGCTGGGGCTGGCGGTAGTGCGCGCCTGTTCCACCTCGGCGGTGATGGTCGGATCGTTGAAGTAGTCGAAGTTCTCGATCCCGCCCGGCAGGACAATGTGAGCCAGTAGTGCCGCCGGGTCGGCGTAGTCGCCGTAGTCCACCTCCGGGAGCCCGTCGATGCCTGCCCGGAACTTTGGATCGGTAAAAAAGTTGATGTAGTCCTGGGCCGACACCGACCTGAGTATCACGTTGAGCCCGATCGCATGGGCAGCGGCCTGGTAGGCGGCGGTCACCTCCGCGCTCGCCGCTAGCTGGCTGCTGGTGCCGATGGTGATCGTCTTTCCGGTGTCCCCGGCCTGCATGACCAGCTTCCTGGCCTCGGCGATGTTCTGCGTCAGCACCGGAGAGGAGCCGTAGGCGGCGTCGAACACGGCCTTGCCGTAGCCGAATGTGCCCGGGTTGGCCAGCCACCGTGGCAGTTGCGCGGCGCCCTGGTAGACGGAGTTGATGATGGCCTGCCGGTTGAGCGCCAGCGACAGGGCCCGGCGCACGTTCAGGTTGCCCAGCACGCCCTTGAGGCTGGTAATGGCGAACACGTCGCTTGACCAGCCAGGGCCCCGGTAGACCTTGACGCTAGTGCTGTCCTTCAGCTGTTCCAGGGTGGGAAGCCCGATGGCGTAGTCCCCCTGGATCGCGCCGGTCAGCAAGCCTGCGGTCACGGACGCGGCGTCCGGGACGGCCTTGAGGGTGATCTGGCCGACCAGCGGGTGGACCGAGGGGTTCCAGTAGTGCGGGTTGCGGACCGCGACCAGGCCCACGCCCGGAGTCCAGGACTTGAGCATGTATGCACCGGTGCACATGATCGACCCGCCCGGGGTGCCGTAGTTCTTGGCTTCCTTCTCGGCGAAGTTCTTCTCGATGACGATGCCCGGTATCGAGGCGAGCTCGCCTTCCAGCCAGTAGTCGGGCTGCTTCAGCTTGATCGTCACCTGGGACGTGCCGGTCGCGGTGATTGAGGCCACCCGGCTGAAGTCCGCCGAGT
>JBAUAY010000216.1:0-2154 GCA_049676235.1 Streptosporangiaceae bacterium | reverse complement strand
CCGGCCTTGGCCGGGACGGTCAGCAGCCGGATCAGCCTGCCGTCGAGGAACCGGCCAAGCCGTTGCGGCGCGTCAAGGAAATCGAGCGCGGAACGGCTCGGCGGGGTGTCGACCACGATGAGGTCCCACTCGTCGGCGTGCCTGAGCTGACCGAGCTTCTCCATGGCCATGTACTCCTGCGTCCCGGCGAAGCTGGAGGACAGTGACTGGTAGAAGGGGTTGGCCAGGATCTGCGCGGCCCGGTCAGGGTCGGCGTGTGCCTCCACGATCTCGTCGAACGTCCGCTTCATGTCCAGCATCATCGCGTGCAGGCTGCCGCCGTTGGCAGTCTCCGCCCCGTCCACCTGGCGCGGGGTGTTGTCCAGCGAGGTCAGCCCCATCGACTGAGCCAGCCGCCGGGCCGGGTCGACGGTGAGCACGCACGCCTGCCTGCCGCGTTCGGCGGCGCGCAGGCCGATGGCGGCCGCGGCCGTGGTCTTGCCGACCCCGCCCGAACCACAGCAGACGATGATCCTCGTCCGCCGGTCATCGACGAGCCGGTCCATGTCGAGCTTTACTGGTGCCACGACTATGCCGCCCCCTGCTCCCTGAGCGCGGTGGCCAGCTGGTACAGACTGGCCAGGTCGATCCCTTCCGTGATCATCGGCAGCTCGTAGTGCGGGCGCCCGGAGGTGAGCAGCTCTTCCCGCTCTCTATCCTGCAGCGCCACCTGTTGCGCGTGCTCCCTCAGCTCGGTCATCAGGTCCGCGGCCAGCCCGTGGTTGTCACTGATCCCGGCCGCCTTCAGGCCGAGAGCGAGTTCGGTGACGTCCAGTGATCCGCTGGCGGCCGCGGCCAGGTCGGCCCTATTGAGCATGGCCGGATGGGCCATGTTGATGAAAATGCCGCCGGGCCGGATGGCGTCGCCGGTCAGCTCGTGCAGTTCGGCGATGCCGTCCAGGGTTTCCTGCACCGGCATCTCCTCGAGCGTCGTGACGAAGTGCACCGCCGTCTGCGGCGACCGGATCACCCGGCCTACCGTGTCCGCGTGCGTTTTTATCGGGCCCACCTTGGCCAGCCCGGAGACCTCCGTGCTGACGTTGAGGAAACGGCTGATCCGGCCGGTCGGCGGCGCGTCCATCACGACCGCGTGGTAGACGTGACTGTCGTCGCGCCGGTTCACCCGCCGCCTGGCCGCCTCGGTCGCCTTGCCGGTGACCAGCACGTCGGACAGGCCCGGGGCGATGGTGGTAGCGAAATCCACCACGCCGAGCCTGGTCAGCGCCTTCCCGGTGCGGCGGAGGTTATAGAACATCTCCAGGTAGTCGAGCAGCGCGCCTTCCGGATCCACGGCCAGCGCGTACACGTCGCCACCCTGCCCGGCGCCCTGGGCACCCAGGCCGATCGCCACCTTGCGTTCCTGGTAAGGAAGCGGCGGGCAGTCGAAGAGCCTGGCGATGCCCTGCCGCCCCTCGACCTCGATCAGCAGAACCTTGCGGCCGGCGCTGGCCAGGGCCAGCGCCATAGCGGCCGCCACCGTGGTCTTGCCGGTGCCGCCCTTGCCGGTGACCACGTGCAGCCGCACGCCGTCCCAGTCGGTGTCCCTCGTGGTCATACCCTTGCTGCCTCCGGTTGTTCCTCCAAGGGAGGCTATCTCCGCGCAGATACCTTATGGTTCGCCGGGCGTGGCTGGCGTGTGGTTCTTTTGTCACTACGCTGGGGGCTAGGAAAGAGAGGTGATCCCGGTGGGTGCAGTTGTTGCCGTCATCGTGATCCTGGTCATACTCGGGATAATCACGGCCGCGCGCTCGTTCAAGGTGGTGCAGCAGTACGAGAAGGGCATCATCTACCGGTTCGGGCGGGTCATGCCCGAGATCCGTGGCCCAGGGCTGAGCATCATCCGGCCGATCGGCGACCGGATGGCAAAAGTCAACATGCAGATCGTCGCCATGGCGGTGCCCGCGCAGGAGGGCATCACCCGGGACAACGTAACCGTCCGGGTGGACGCGGTGGTGTACTTCCGCGTGGTGGACCCGGTCAAGGCCACTGTGAACGTGCAGAACTACATGTTCGCTATCTCCCAGCAGGCGCAGACCTCGCTGCGGTCGATCATCGGCCAGTCCGAGATGGATCAGCTGCTGGCCGAGCGGGAGACGGTGAACCGGGAGCTGCGCC
>JBAUAY010000215.1:0-1538 GCA_049676235.1 Streptosporangiaceae bacterium | reverse complement strand
CATCAACGCTGGTGCGCAGCACGTAGATGCCGTCCAGGGCAGCCTCGCCGGTGATGGAGTCCTGGTCGCGGTCGTAGCGGATGCTGTCGTCGCCGATGTCGACGGTGAAGTGCTTGGCGACCTTGCGCCGGTTCAGCACCCTGTCCGCCCGGACGGCGATCTTGTCCGTGCCGCGTAGCGGCCGGCGGGCCCGCGCGCAGGCCGCGGCGATCTTGGCCAGGTCGGCTTCGGTGGCCGCGAGGAGGCTTTCGCGTTTGCGGGCCCGCTCGGCTTCCAGGAACGGGTTCTTGCAGGCCACCAGCCGCTCGCCGGGGAAGTCCGGGGAGGTGATCTCGGCTAGGTCCTGGGTATCGAACAGGGTCAGCTGCAGGTCCCCGCCGCGGACCAGCTTCTTGACCTGGGGGGCGCGCAGCGCGGTGATCCAGTCCAGGTGAGCGGGGGCGACGTCCTGGCGCAGCCGGGCGGCGGTCAGCATCCCCCGGTCCCCGACGAGCACCACCTTGGTGATCCCGAACCGGTCCTTGACCTTGGTCACCTGGGCGGCCACGGTCGTGGGGTCCCCGGTGTTGCCCTTGAAGACCTCGATCGCGACCGGGATGCCCTCGGGGGAGGTCAGCAGCCCGTAGACGATCTGCAGCCGGCCCCGGACCCCGTCTTTGGGGTGGCCGATGGCGCCCAGCGGGCAGGTCCGGCCCTCGAACGCGGCGGAGGACACGTCGTACAGCACCAGGGTGCCGCCGGCCAGGTGCCGGGCCGCCAGCGCGTCCTGGATCGTGTCCTGCCGGTCGCGCAGGTAGTCCATCGCCGCGTACAGGTCATCCTCATCGCACGAGCCGAGGCCGAGGACCTCGCCGAGCGAGTTGGCGGCGGTGGCGTCCCGCAGCCCGCGGGCGATGGCCAGCTTGGAGTCCGGCGCGATCACCTGCGCGACCGCCATCGCGGTCACCAGGTCCCGGCGCCGGGACGGCACCGGGTCGATGAGCTCTTCGAGGCCCAGCTGGCGCGCCGTGCCCAGGACGGCGGCGACGTGGCCGTGCGGCAGGCTGCGGGTGATCTCGAACGCCTCGTCGAGGGGGGCGGGCGGCGGCTGGCCCTTCAGCACCCGGGCCAGGGCGTCGACCTTGGCCTCGGGCCAGGCCGACAGGTTGGCCAGGGTCCGGTTCTTGACCTTCCCCGCCTCGCGGTAGCTTTCCCGCAGCAGGATCGCGGGCGGTGATCCCCGGTTCGGCACCCTGACCACGTACATGACCACGATCATACTAGCCGTGTCCGAGTCTAGGCAGCCAGACACGCTGTTACCAGACGAACCGGCACGATATACATGACTACGTTCCATTACGTGTGAGAGCGTAGTTCACCAGGTCACGGCACAATCGACGGGTTGATCAGAGGCCGATCAGGGGGAACTTCGGGCTAGACCGGCTCGGCAAGCCCGTCCGGCGGCCCGGTTCCCTGCGGCTTTTCCGCGATCCACGCGGCGATCTGGGTCCGCGAGTTGAAGCCCAGCTTGGCCATGATGTTGGCCACGTGCCTGGCTG
>JBAUAY010000214.1:0-3880 GCA_049676235.1 Streptosporangiaceae bacterium | reverse complement strand
CGCAGCCTTGGGCCTTGAGCACGTCGTGCTTGGCTGCCGAGGCCGTGCCGAAGACTTCCAGATCCTCCACGGTGCGGCACAGTTGCAGCACCGCCGTCCCGACCCCGCCGGCCGCCATATGCACCAGGATCCGCTCGCCGGGCCGGACGCCCGCGACGCGGAACAGCATGTGGTAGGCGGTGAGGTAGCTGACCGGCATCGCGGCGGCTTCCTCGAAGCTCATAGCGTCCGGCATCGGCAGCGCCTGCTCCGCGGGCACGCACACCACATCCGCGTGTCCTCCGAAATGCGTCAGGGCCAGCACGCGCTCGCCTGCCGCGCGGCCCTGGGTGCCCTCACCGAGCGCGTCGATCACCCCGGCCACCTCATAGCCGACGACGCACGGCGGCTTGGGGGCATCCGGGTACAGCCCCTGCGCGGCCATCACCTCCGCGAAGTTCAGGCCAGCCGCGCGGACACGAATGCGGACCTGGCCCGGGCCGGGCTCAGGATCGGCCGTTTCCCGCACCTCCAGCGCCTCGGGCCCGGCGGCCCTCGTGATCCAGACCGCTCGCATCGCCACACCCTCCGCAGGAGACAACGCACCAGGGCACCCGTTCCGCCCGGCGTCGATCCAATTTATCCTCTCAAATACCGTATCCATCCGATACTGTCCAGACAGGAGATGCTGAATGATCCTGAACTTCGGATCATTCCGGCCTTTCCGCGGCTTTCAAGGGTCAAACTAGCGAGTGCCATCCGATATCACTTCGAGGTTGTTGAAACTAGCCGCCCCCAAGACTGGCACCCTTTTGTTGCAGAGAGTGATCTGCCGAGTTGAGATTTTGAATAACTCGAGCCGCCGTTAGCCGAGAACCAGCCGAAGCCGGCCGGTCAGATGCACTCCCATGCTGCTGGGAGCGCGGTGTAACTGCCGTTGCGGTTGCGGGCTGGCCGTGCATGCGCTAACCGTCATCATGACGTGGATGCCGCCAATAGTGGCAGGGTCGGGGCAGCCACGTGACGACCCCATCATCAATGCGCGGGAGGGACCAGATGGCGGATACATTGGAGCAGATCAGCGCCTTGCTACACGAGGCGGGCGAGACTCACCATCGTGTTCTCCGATCGTCGACGGGGCCGATGATGACTGGGCGTCCTGGTATGCGCAGTGGCTCATCGACCTGCCGGAGCTGCCGGACCTGCTGGGCACCAGGTCCGTGCGCAGCGAGCTGATCTACCTGCTTGTCAGCCTGGACAAGCAATACCCGGCCGAGGCTCCCGGCGGACCTTGGGCGATCTGCTACGGATGCCAGGTCCTGCGCCATTTCCAGCTATCGGGCAATTGACACATATCGTCGCGCGGCCAGGACGGTCCAGCGCAGCGCCGACATCCGGTCATGTCGCCGTGCGCGCTCTCGGGGGCCTGCCACAGCGAGGCGGGTACCGAGGCCCGCGGCCGGTAAGAATGCGAGTCTCCGGCTGCTACCGGATAATCGGTGAAGTCACCGGCCGCGGCCAGCCCGGGGAGGGATTCACCATGACATACGCCGCTGACGAGCGCGTCGATGCCTACATCGACGCCCTGCCGGACTGGCAGCAGGCCATCTGCCGGCAGGTCCGCGACCTGGTGCATGCCGCCGACCCAGAGGTATCCGAAACCATCAAGCGGAGCCGGCAGCCGTACTTCCTGCTCCACGGCAACATCTGCGCGCTGCTAGCGGCCAGGGACCACGTAAACGTATTCGTCTACGACGGCGGCATCGTCCCTGATCCCGACGGCATCATCACCGCTGGGCACGACAACAAAACTGCCCGCACCGTTGCTATCCGCCAGGGCGAGGCCATCAATGCGCCTGCCCTCAGCGCTATGTTCAAGCACATCATTGCCAACAACCGTGCTGGCGGCTGGCGCAAACTCAAGCGCGAACGTTAACCCGCAAGCGGCGAGCAAGAGACGCGCTCACCTGCCGCGGACAGGGTCGAGCGCCAAGGGTACGGCGCTAGGCCTTGGCCACGCCCATATGGTCGGTCGGCAGCGGCGGGCCTGTCGGTGGCGGTGATGGGAGGCTGACCGGCTCGCCGGCCGCCTGTGGCTCGCTGGCGGTCACGCCCTGCTCTGCGGGTCTGGGGCCCGCGAGTCCTGGTCACGGCGTCGCGGGCAAGTCACGCCGGGTTGGTGTGTATCAGGGCCCGCACTGGCGGCCTCCGCCCAAGAAAGGCCACGCCGCAGGGAATGGGGATAGCGGGGCGGGGAATTTCCGGCTCGGCCGGAGCAGGGGGGACGTTGATGCGGATCTTGCTGGTTGCCAGCGGCTACAACAGCATGACGCAGCGGATGCACGCCGAGCTGGCCGACCGTGGGTACGAGGTGTCGGTCGAGCTGGCGCTCGGGGATGAGGTGCTGCGCGACGGAGTCCGCCGCTTCGACCCGGATCTTGTCCTCGCACCGATGCTGACCACGGCGATTCCGGCGGATATCTGGTCGGCCTGGCCGTGCTTCATCGTTCACCCGGGACCGGTGGGTGACCGTGGCCCGTCTTCGCTGGACTGGGCCATCATGGGCGGTGCCGGGCGCTGGGGTGTCACCGTGCTGCAGGCGAACGCGGAGATGGACGGCGGCGACATCTGGGCCACCGCGGAGTTCACGATGCCCGGCTGCTCGAAGAGCTCGGTCTACCGCACCGAGGTGGCCGACGCCGCGGTGCAGGCGGTGCTGCTGACCCTGGCCCGCTTCGCGGCGGGCCGCTACCAGCCGGAGCCGCTGGACTACAGCCGCTCCGATGTCGCCGGGCAGTGCCGTCCGCCCTGCCGGCAGGCCGACCGCGGGGTCGACTGGCAGGTCGAGCCCACCGGCGCGGTGCTGGCCAAGCTGCGGGCGGCCGATTCCAGCCCCGGCGTCCTGGACGTGATCGGCGACGCCGAGTATTACCTGGTGGGCGGCCACGAGGAAGACGACCTGCGCGGTGAGCCCGGGACGATCGTGGCTCGGCGAGACGGCGCCATCTGCCGGGCGACCACCGACGGAGCAGTCTGGATCCCGCAGCTGCGCCGCCGCCCGGCGCCCGGCGGGCCGAAAACCTTTAAGCTGCCCGCCACACTGGCGCTGCGCGGACGTCTGGGCGGCGTGCCGCGGGTCCCCGCGCCGTTGATGACGCCGCCGGGCCGGCGCACCTACCAGCAGATCAGTTACCGGGAGGCCGACGGTGTCGGCTACCTGGAGTTCTGCTTCCCCGGCGGGGCCATGAGCACTGGCCAGTGCCGCCGCCTGCTCGCCGCCTACCGGCACGCCCAGGGCCGCCCGGTCAAGGTAATCGTGCTTGGCGGCCCCCGGGACTTCTTCGCCAACGGCATCCACCTGAACGTGATCCAGGCTGCCGATGATCCGGCCGAAGAATCCTGGCAGAACATCAACGCCATGGACGACTTGGTGGAGGCGATCTTGACCACCACCGGCCAGCTCACCGTGGCGGCGCTGGCGGGCAACGCCGCGGCCGGCGGCCTGATGCTCGCGCTGGCCGCGGACCAGGTCTGGTGCCGGGCCGGCGCGGTCCTGAACCCGCACTACCGGCTGATGGGCCTGCACGGCTCGGAATACTGGACCTACACCCTTCCCCGCCGCGTCGGCGCGCGGGAGGCCGCCCGGCTCACCGCCGCGTGCCTGCCGGTCAGTCCCGCCTCCGCCCTGCGATCCGGGCTGATCGACCGGGTCATCGCAACCGGCGCGGCCGGCTACCGCGCGCAGGTGACCGCCCTGGCCGCCGACCAGGTGTGGTGCCGGGCCGGCGCGGTCCTCAATCCGCACTACCGTCTGATGGGCCTGCACGGCTCGGAATACTGGACCTACACCCTGCCGCGCCGCGTCGGCCCGCACGAGGCGGAGCGGCTCACCCGGGCGTGC
>JBAUAY010000213.1:0-11909 GCA_049676235.1 Streptosporangiaceae bacterium | reverse complement strand
GGGCACGGCCCAGGGGGCGCCCGCCGAGCCGGACCTGGATGCCGCGCTCATGTCGGCACTGCGCTCGGGTGAGGCCAGGCTCGTGGGACAGGCCCTGAGTAATGACCTGCAGCCGGCCGCGCTTTCGCTGTTCCCCGCGCTGCGCAAGACCCTGGCGGCGGGACTGGAGCTGGGCGCGCTCGGCGCGCTGGTGGCGGGTTCGGGACCGACCTGCGTGTTCCTCGCGGCCAGCGCGGACCGCGCTCTTGACCTAGCCGTGTCCTTGTCCGGCGCGGGCGTGTGCCGGTCGGTGGCGCGAGTCACCGGGCCAGTGGCAGGCGCGGCCGTCGTCCCCCCGTCGAAGTGACCTGAGCGTGGCCAACCTGATCAGCCTGGAGAAGGTGGCCAAGGCGTACGCGCACCGCCGCCTGCTCGACGGCGTTTCGCTCGGCGTATCGGCCGGGGACCGGATCGGCGTGGTGGGCCGCAACGGCGCGGGAAAGTCCACGCTGCTCGGCCTGCTGGCCGGGCGGGTCGCGCCGGACACCGGCCGGGTGGCCATGGCGGCCGGCCTGCGGCTCGGCTACCTGCCGCAGGGCGACCAGCTGGCCGGGACGGTCGGCGAGATCGTGTTCGGGCCCATGGGCGGTGCCGCGGGCGGCCTAGCCGTTCCCGGATCCGCCCTGGAGCGGGCCGGACCCGATATCCCGCGGGCCCCGTGGGAGGCGGATCCCCGGGCCCGCGCGATCATGGCCGAGCTGCTGCCCGGGATCGGCGTCGAGGCTCAGGCCGGGCGGCTGTCCGGCGGCGAGCGGCGCCGGGTCGCGCTCGCCGCCCTGCTGGTGGCCGAGCGGGACGTGCTGTTCCTCGACGAGCCCACCAACCACCTCGACATCGAGGCGATCGACTGGCTCGGCAGGCACCTGCGCGACCGGGCCGAGGATAGGCACTGCGCGGTCATCGTGGTCAGCCACGACCGCTGGCTGCTCGACACCGTCTGCGAGCGGACCTGGGAGGTCGACCGGGGCCAGGTGCACTCCGCCGAGGGCGGCTACTCGGCCTACGTGCTCGCGCAGGCCGAACGTGAGCGCGGCGAGGAAGCCGCCGAGAGGCGCCGCCGCAACCTGGCCCGCAAGGAGCTCGCCTGGCTGCAGCGGGGCGCCAGGGCCAGGACGACCAAGGCGAAGTTCCGGGTCGAGGCGGCCAACACGCTCATCGCGTCAGAGCCACCGCCACGCGACAGCGTCGAGCTGACCCGGCTGGCCACCGCCCGGCTGGGCAAGACCGTGATCGAGCTGGAGGACGTTTCGGTATCGGTGGGCGCCAGCGGCCGCGAGCGGGTCCTCCTTGATCAGGTGACCTGGCGGCTCGGCCCCGGGGACCGGGTCGGGATCGTCGGGGTCAACGGCAGCGGCAAGACCTCGCTGCTGACGGTGCTAGCCGGGGAATTGGTCCCTGGCCTGGCCGGCCCGGGGCTGCATGCGGACGGAACGGTGATCCGGGGCAAGACCGTGCGGCTGGCCCACCTGTCCCAGGAGCTCGCTGAGCTCGACCCGGACCAGCGGGTCCGCGAGGCGGTGGAGGAGATACAGCTGCGGATCCGGGTGGGCGACCGTGAGCTCTCCGCGGGACAGCTGCTCGAGCGGCTCGGCTTTACCGCGGAGCGGCAGTGGATCCGGGTGGGCGACTTGTCCGGCGGCGAGCGGCGCCGGGTCCAGATGCTCAGGCTGCTCATGGACGAGCCCAACGTGCTGCTGCTCGACGAGCCGACCAACGACCTGGACATCGAGACGCTGACCGAGTTCGAGGACCTGCTCGACGGCTGGCCCGGCACGCTGGTGGTGGTCAGCCACGACAGGTACTTCCTGGAACGCGTGACCGAGCACGTGGTAGCGCTGCTCGGCGACGGCAAGCTCGCCTTCCTCGGCGGCGGCGTAGACGAGTACCTGGACCGCGTCCGCGCCGCCCGGGATGCACCTGCGTCCACCCGCCCCGCGACGTCAGCGCCGCGCTCATCGGCCGCCGACGACCGCGCCGCCCGCAAGGAACTCCAGCGCCTCGAGCGTCAGCTGGAACGCCTCTCAGCCCGCGAGGCCGAGCTCGCCGCCCAGCTAGCCGCCAACGCCACCGACTACGAAAAGCTCACCACCCTCGGCGCCGACCTCAAGGCCACCCAGGCCGAAAAAGCAGACCTAGAAGAGCGCTGGCTGACCGTAGCCGCCGACCTCGACCCCTAAGCGAGCCTAGGAGGGAGCGCGGAAAACATCATCGAAGGGGGCCAGCAGGATCCGCATCAGGTCGGCCAGGTGCTGGCGTTCCCCGGCATCCAGGTCGGCCAGCAGCACCCGCTCGCGGCGCAGCAGGCCGGCCAGCGCCGCGTCCACCCGCGCCTGGCCCTGGTCGGTGAGGGTGACCAGTACGCCCCGCTTATCGCTGGGGTCGGGCTCCCGGCGGACGAGATTCGCGGCGGCCAGCCGGTCGATCCGGTTCGTCATGGTGCCGGAGGTGACCAGGGTGGCGCGCAACAGTGCGCCCGGGGTGAGCTGGAACGGCGGCCCCTGCCTGCGCAGCGCGGAGAGCACGTCGAATTCCCACGACTCGAGCTCATGCTCGGCGAACGCGCCGCGCCGCGCGATGTCCAGGTGCCGGGCAAGCCTGGAGATCCGGCTGAGCACCTGCATCGGCTCGACATCCAGGTCAGGCCGCTGCGCTCGCCACGCGGCGACGAGGTCATCCACCTCGTCGCGCAGCAGCGGCGCGGGGAGGATCTCCCCGTCGGAGTCCGCCTCGGTACGGGGACCGGAGCGCTGGCTCATTACTAGAGGGTATCTCTTGACGTCAAGACGACCGGGCATGTACAAGAGAAAAATCAGGTCGGCATGTGTCTTTCGGTATCGGAGAAGGATTGACCAGCATGTGGGACTCGACCCTGTATCTGCGGTTTGGAGGCGAGCGCGCCAGGCCGTTTTTCGACCTGCTCGCCAGGGTCGAAGCTGAACTTCCCGGATACGTGGTCGACATGGGCTGCGGGCCCGGAAACCTGACCGCTCTGCTCGCGGAGCGCTGGCCATCGGCCACGGTCTGCGGCGTGGACAGCTCGCCGCAGATGATCGAGGCCGCGCGTCAGCTCGCGCCTGCGGTCGCCCTGCGATCGTATGGATCTCCGGGTTCCGGGCCGGTGGCGACGAACCACGCGCCCGGCTTGTCGTTCATGCTCGACGATATAAGGCACTGGAAGCCGCAACACCTGCCCGACGTAATCATCTCCAACGCGGTACTGCAGTGGGTGCCCGGCCATCGTGAGCTGCTGGTCCGCTGGGCGGACCAGCTGGCTGACGGCGGCTGGCTGGCCTTCCAGGTCCCGGGTAACTTCGATCAGCCGTCTCACGTGATCTTGCGCAAGATGGCGGCCTCGGCCCGGTGGCACCCGCTGCTGCGGGACGCGGAGCTGAACCGCCAGTCGGCCGACCCAGCGGATTACGCAGAGCTGCTGGCACAGGCCGGCTGCGAGGTCGACGCCTGGGAGACGACGTACGTGCACATCCTGCAAGGCCCTGATCCGGTGCTCGAGTGGTACCAGGGCACCGGGCTGCGGCCCGTGCTGGATGCGCTCGACGCGGACCAGGCCGCGGACTTTCTCGCCGAGTACGGCGCGCAGGTTCGCGAGGCGTATCCACCGAGACCGTTCGGCACCATCTTCCCCTTCCGCCGCGTGTTCGCCGTCGCCCACCGGGTCGGCTGAATCCACAACCCCATTTTTCCCATTGCCTTAATAGGGAAACTCTGGCAGGATCACGGCATGCGCCGTGGCATGCCTCTCCCGTCAACGCCTGTCCGGCAGCGCGTTCTGGCCGGCGCCTCCCCAGTGGCGCCCGGCGTCAGGCGATGTCCGACCGGCTCACCCTGACCCGACTGGCTCGGTCTAGCCGCCCGTCGGGTCCCTTGAGTTCGCCTGGTTCCGCTGGCGCTCGCCGCCAGCGATGTCAACGTGAGGAGAGACGCGACCATGAACACGACGATCCGGCCGACGTCAACAGCCAGCATGCAGCCTGGCCAGCTACTCGGCGCGCGGCAGCTAGCCGACGTAGTGCGGCGCCTGGCGGCGAGTCCCGCCGACTGGCTGGGCCGGGTGCGGCTGAACCCGGAGGGCCGCTGGTACGAGCGGATACACCTCGACGACAGCCACGAGATCTGGGTGATCAGCTGGCTGCCCGGTCAGTCGACCGGGTTTCACGACCATGGCGGGTCGGCCGGCGCGTTCGCCGTGGTCTGGGGAACGCTGATGGAGCGCCGCGTGGTCGGGGCGACCACGACGGGGCAGGTGCTGGCCAAGCCGGTGGGAGCGGGTGGGGCGCGGGCGTTCGGTCCCCGCTATATCCACGATGTCCGCAACGCCGCCGCCTCGGCGGTGGCGGTGAGCGTGCACGCGTACTCGCCACCGCTGCCGGAGATGACGCGCTACGACCTCACGCCGGGTGGGCTGGTCAAGCTGGATACCCAAGCCGCCGCCGCGTGGTGACGGCCAGGCCCCCCGGGGCCAGCAGCATCGAGGAGATCCTGGCGTCCGCGCGAGCCCGCCTGCTGCGGCTGACGCCGCAGCAGGCCTTCGGCGAGCTGTCCGGCGGCGGCGTGCTCATCGACATCCGGCCGGCCGCGCATCGGGCGGACCACGGCGAGATACCGGGTTCGACGATCGTGGAGCGCAACCACCTGGAGTGGCGCCTGGATCCCGGCTGCGACGCCCGGCTGTCCTGGGTCACCGGGTACGGCCACCGGGTCATGGTGATCTGCTGGGAGGGGTACACCTCGAGCCTGGCCGCGGCGGCCCTGCAGGACCTGGGCCTGCACCGGGCCACGGACGTGATCGGCGGGTTCCGGGCCTGGACGGCCGAGGGCCTGCCGTCCGCGGTCGGCGGTGCGGGGACCGTCACGCTGGCGCCCGGCGCAGCCCCGGCCATACCCGGCCCCGCCTTACCGCCCGGCTGAGTCCCGGCCGTTCGCGTCCAGGTGGGAGAGGCCGTTCCAGGCCAGGTCGATCAGGTTGGCGGCGACCTCTTCCAGCTTGGGCTTGCGGGCGTCGAGCCACCACTGCCCGGTAAACGCGACCATGCCCACGAACATCTGGGCGTACATGGGTGCGAGCTTGGGTTCATGGCCGCGCGAGGAGAGGAAGTCGGCCAGGATGTACTCGACCTGCCCGGCGATATCGCTGAGCAGGGTGCCGTAAGTGCCCGTGCCCGAACCGGGATTTGAGTCCCTGACCAGGATGCGGAACCCGTCGGCGTTGTCGTCGATGTACCTGAGCAGGGTCACCGCCGCGGCCTCAAACGTCTCCCTGCTGTGGCCGCCGGTCAGGAGAGTGGTCGCCATCGTCAGCAGGCGTTCCACTTCCCGGTCGACGACCACCGCGTAGAGGCCCTCTTTGCCGCCGAAGTGCTCATACACCACCGGCTTGGAGACGCCCGCCTGGGCGGCGATCTCCTCGATCGAGGTCCCCTCGAACCCTCGCTCGGCGAACAGCCGACGCCCGATCTCTACGAGCTGCTCCCGCCGTTCCTTTCCGGTCATTCTTTTGCGGCCGGATCTTGGGGGCTGGGAATTCACTTGTTCATCATCGCGACTCCGCGGACACCGCGCCAGGTACCCGGTCGGCGCGCCGTGCCATCGAGCCGAGTTTCCTCGTCGCCGTGGCCGGGCGCTTGGCCGAAAGGCGTTCCTCGTCCGGCCAGCGCACGTCGTAGGCCCAGCCCAGCTTCTCCAGCGCCCAGATGACGCGGGCACTGGGGTCCAGCTGGCCCTTCAGCGCTCCGTGCCGGGCGCAGGTGGGGTCCGCGTGGTGCAGGTTGTGCCAGGACTCGCCGAAGGACGCGATCGCCAGCCAGGACACGTTTCGCGACTTGTCGCGGACCTCGAATTCCTCGCTGCCGAAGGTGTGGCAGATGGAGTTGATCGACCAGGTGACGTGATGCAGCAGCGCGACGCGTACCAGGGTGGCCCAGAAGAAGGCGGTCACCGCACCCTGCCAGGACATCCCCCACAGGCCGCCGATGAGCGCGGGCAGCAGCAGCGTGACCGCGACGAGTCCGGGGAACCAGCTGTCTACCCCCTTGATCCGCCGGTCGGCGAGCAGGTCGGGGGAGAACTTCTCCTGCGAGGTCTGGTTCGGGTCGAAGAGCCAGCCGATGTGCGCGTACACCAGACCCTTGGACAGCGCCTTCCAGTCATCGCCGTACCGCCAGGGCGAGTGCGGGTCGCCTTCCTTGTCGCTGTACTTGTGGTGCCTGCGGTGGTCCGAGACCCAGGTGATGACCGGTCCCTCGATGGCCAGGCTGCCCGCGATCGCCAGCGCGACCCGCAGACCGGTCTTCGCCTTGAAGGAGCCGTGGGTGAAGTACCTGTGGTAGCCGACCGTTATGCCGAGCCCGGACACCCAGTAGAAGACCAGCGCGATCACCACGTCGTGCCAGCCCAGCCCCCAGCCCCACAGCAGCGGGATGGCGGCGACCAGCGCCACCAGCGGGATGGCCACGAAGACACCGACCAGGACACGCTGGAACGTCGAGGTCGGCTCGTCGTCCAGGTCCGGCCGGGTCGGACGTATCCGCGTTCTGGTGGTTCCCCCGTTGGGTCCGGCGGACGCAGGCGTAGTCGGCGACGAGACCGGGTCCGCCGTGGTGGCGGCCAGCCGGGCTGTCGCAACGGTGGCATCAGCCGCGTTGACGGTGTCGGGGGATGTAGTCATCGTGCTCCTCTGGGTGCGGAGGTGACGGTCAGGAGCGTTTTATACGCTTACGTAACCGTAGCCTACTGTACCGTAGGTTATGCAAGGCCTGGCAGATGAATTTCTGCAAATAGGCCTATGAATTTCGTATGCATGCCGCCTTGCCCGTCTCGGCATGCGAGACGCTTAAACGTTCCGTGTCGCAGACGTCACGTCTCGCCGACCTCCTGTTGCCTCTGTCTTCGGATGGCCTGCTGCTGCGCCTACCCATCAACAACGCCCGCAAGCGCCCAGGGCAATCCGCCATCTGGCGGGCCAGCCTTAAACCGGGGGCCTTAGTGCTTTCCGCCACCCGATCGCAGTCCAGCGTCACCCACGCTCAGGTCGGTCGACCGGGGCAGGTTTTGGGTAGAGTGAGGTCTCCAACCATCCCGGGTCGTCCAGCTGGCAAGACGACGGACTTTGGATCCGTTAACGAAGGTTCGAATCCTTCCCCGGGAGCAGCAGAAGCCGGTTCGATACATGGCTATTTCGGCCTTCAATCGCGGCGCATGATCGCTTGCGCCCAGCCTTCGATCTTTCGGTAGAGGCCTGTGCTGCGGCGGACGTCGATGCGTAGGCAGCCGTGATAGGTGTCGCCCACGTTCTTCCGCACGGTCTTCGGGTTATGGCGCTTCAGCGTCGGGGTGAGGAACTGATCCGGCGAGGCATCGGTAACCCCCAGCCAGAACCGCTGGGCCGATTCCAGATCGGCGTTCTCATGGATGAAGACACGGAAGGTCAGGTCGGTCCGGGGAGTCCCGGTCGTGTCGAGGAACCGCAGGAAGAACTGGATCAGCGACGGGTCGCTGTTCGTGAACACGACCCGGTCGCTGCGCCGGTAAGGCTTGTTCTTGGTGCCTTCGCACCAGTAGGCGATGGCGCCGGAGATGAGGATCTCGCGATTGGTCAGTTCGCCGATCTCGGCGGCAGCGCCCTCGCGGACGGCGGCGCGGCGGGCCTCGCGGACGGGTCGCTCGGCCGCCCAGTAGCGGCGAGCGCCTTCGGCCGAACGCTTCCGGCATTCCGCGTAACTCAGCCGCGGTGGTGTGGGCAGGTCGCGTACCCAGAGGGAGACCGAGCTCTTGGCCACGCCGAGAGCCGCGGCGATCTCTTCGTAGTCCAGGCCCTGGCCGCGCAGCTCGCGAGCGCTGGCCCGAAGCTCGTCCTTAGCGTTAGGCCGTAGGGTCCACTCGGGCGGAGGCTCGTTCTTGAGGGCGGTGTTGAGCGTGGAATTGCTCATCGGGCCCAGGATCTGCTTGATCTGACTACGGGACTTGCCTTGGCGGCGCAGGATGACTGCGTGCTTCCTCAGCAGGTTAAGCTCTTGTGGAGTGCGCATATTCGAATACTAGTACTAGGCTATGACATTTCTCTCCCCTAGCTCCGTGTGCCGGGTCCGTGGCGTGTGAAGTGAGGTGAGGTGTGCGGGGTATAAGCGGCGGCGGGACGGGCATAAGCTGCGGCCAGGGCATGTTGGACACGGCGTACGCCCCGCCTGCCACGGTGTCTCGCCGACAAGGGCGTCTAGGCCGCCCGGGAAGCAGCCCGGCGAGCGGCTGGCCGGCGACTTACGTTATAGTTAGTTGACGTCAAGCAAGTTTCTGGTGATGCCAAAGTTGCCTGTGGGGGCTTAGCCCAATGAACTCGAATTCCGGTCAGGCGGGGGCGGGCGCGCTCAGTCCGCACTACAAGTGGATCGCGCTGTCGAACACCACGCTCGGCGTGCTGATGGCGACCATCAACCAGTCGATCGTGCTGATCGCGCTGCCGGACATCTTCCGCGGCATCGGGCTGAACCCGCTGAGCCCCGGCAACACCAGCTACCTGCTGTGGATGTTCATGGGGTTCCTCGTGGTGTCCGCGGTGCTGGTGGTGTCGTTCGGGCGACTGGGGGACATGTTCGGCCGTGTCCGGATGTACAACATGGGGTTCGCGATCTTCAGCGTGGCCTCGATCTTCCTGACCATCACCTGGATGCACGGCAGTTCGGCCGCCTTGTGGCTGATCATCTGGCGGGTCGTGCAGGGCATCGGCGGCGCGTTCCTGTTCGCCAACTCCGCCGCGATCCTCACTGACGCGTTCCCCGCCAACCAGCGCGGCACCGCCCTAGGCATGAACGCCATCGCGGCCATCGCGGGCTCGTTCATCGGGCTGCTGCTCGGCGGTGTGCTCGGGCCGATCAACTGGCACTACGTGTTCCTGGTCTCGGCGCCAATCGGGGCGTTCGGCACCATCTGGGCGTACTTCATGCTGAAGGACATCGGGACGCGGCGCAAAGCGCGGATGGACTGGACGGGTAACATCTTGTTCGCCGCCGGGCTGGTCGCCATCCTGGTCGGCATCACCTACGGCCTGCTGCCCTACGGCGGCCACCCGATGGGCTGGACCAACCCGTGGGTGCTTACCGCCATGTTCGGCGGGCTGGCGGCGTTGGTGGTGTTCGGCTTCGTGGAGACCAAGGTCGCCGAGCCGCTGTTCCGGCTGTCGCTGTTCCGCATCCGGGCCTTTGCCGCGGGCAACATCGCGAACTTCATGCTGGCACTCGGTCGTGGCGGCATGCAGTTCATGCTGATCATCTGGCTGCAGGGGATCTGGCTGCCGCTGCACGGAGACAGCTTCAGCCAGACGCCGCTGTGGGCGGGAATCTACCTGGTGCCGCTGACCATAGGCTTCCTGGTCTCGGCGCCGCTTTCCGGCGTGCTCTCTGACCGGTACGGCGCCAAGGCGTTCACCGTGGGCGGGGCGCTGCTGACCGCGCTGAGCTTCTTCCTCCTGCTGTTCCTGCCCGTCAACTTCCCCTACTTGGTGTTCGCGCTCATCATCGTGCTCAACGGCTTCGGCTCGGGCTTGTTCGCCTCGCCGAACCGGGCCGAGATGATGAACTCCGTGCCGGCGGACCAGCGCGGCGCGGCTGGCGGCATGATCGCGACCTTCCAGAACACGGCTTTCGTGCTGTCCATCGGGATCTTCTTCTCGCTGATGGTGGCCGGGCTGTCCAGCAAGCTGCCGCCCGCGTTGTTCGGCGGTCTGACCGCGCAGGGCATCCCGGCCGCCGCGGCGCACCAGATCTCCCACCTGCCGCCGATCGGCGTCCTGTTCGCCGCCTTCCTGGGCTACAACCCGATGCAGCAACTGCTCGGCCCGCACCTGCTGGCGCACCTGCCCGCCGGGCATGCCATCTACGTGACCGGGCGCCAGTTCTTCCCGCAACTGATCACTGCCCCGTTCCATGACGGTCTCGGGGTGGCGTTCGCGTTTGCGATCGCGGCCAACGTGATCGCTGCCATCGCCTCGTCGCTTACTGGCCGGCGCAAGCCGGCCGGCGCCGCGCCCGAGGCGCTCGGCGCCGAGCTAGCCGCGGTGGTCGCGGAGGGCGGCCTCGAGCCCAGCGAGCTCATCGGACCCGGCCAAGGGGCGCAAGGCGCGCCTGAGTCACGAGGGAATGGGCAGGCACCTGCGGTTACTGAGTCGAGCCGGAAGGAGCCAGGCTGAACGCGCCGCCCGGTGGCCTTAGGCTAAGGACCGGAGCCGGGATGAAACACTTGTCCCGGCCGTCGCGGGAACCTGCCATCCGATATGGCAACCGGACGGTATCCTGCGGGTGAGGGGTGGGTAAACACATTCGCCGTCACAT
The DNA here is from genome assembly GCA_049676235.1 of Streptosporangiaceae bacterium. Taxonomy (GTDB): domain Bacteria; phylum Actinomycetota; class Actinomycetes; order Streptosporangiales; family Streptosporangiaceae; genus Palsa-504. Next base: position 1,533 of record JBAUAY010000213.1, on the reverse strand, counting down.
CCGGGAACCCGAAGCATCCTGAAAAGTGCCGGCTCGGCGGGTTCGGCGGGTGGATACCCCGGAAAGCCCCGGAAACCGCAGATGCAGGCGCGATACCCGAGGAGACTTGCCGCGTGAGCGAACCTCGCCCGGTCGCTGTCATCGTCCTTGCCGCAGGCGAGGGCACCCGGATGAAATCGCGGATCCCGAAGGTGCTGCATTCCCTGTGCGGTCGCAGCATGCTCGGGCACGCGCTGGCGACGGCGGGCGAGCTTGACCCGCAGCGCGTCGTCGTCGTGGCTGGCCACGGCCGGGAAGAGGTCAGCGCCGAAGCCGCCAGGCATGCGCCCGGCGTGTGCATAGTCGTGCAGGAGCGCCTGGCCGGCACCGGCCACGCGGTCCGCATGGTCACCGAAGCGCTCGGCATCATGCCCGGCATCGTGGTGGTGACCTACGGCGATATGCCCCTGCTCCGGGCCCGGACGCTGGCCGCGCTGGTCCGGGAGCACGCCGCCGCCGCGAACGCGGTGACCGTGCTCACCGCGCAGGTCCCTGACCCGTCCGGGTACGGACGCATCATCAGGGATGGCGACGGCTCCCTGGCCGAGATCGTGGAGGAGGTCGACGCCACCGCGGCGCAGCGGGCGATCGACGAGATCAATTCCGGCTGCTACGCCTTTGACGGCGCCCTGCTGGCCGACGCGGTCAAGCGGGTCGCCACCAGCAATGCGCAGGGCCAGGAGTATCTCACCGACGTGGTGGCGATCCTGCGCGGCGACGGCTACCCGGCGGGCACGGTCCTGGCCGCCGACCCGGCCGAGGTCCAGGGCGTGAACGACCTGGTCCAGCTCGCCCGGGTGCGCCGCGCCTACAACGAGCGGCTGCTTGAGACGTGGATGCGAGCCGGGGTCACGGTCGTGGACCCGGCCGCGACCTGGATCGACGTCGATGTCACGCTGGCCCCGGATGCGGAAATCCTGCCGGGGACGCACCTAGAGGGACATACGGTGGTGGGATCCGGAGCCCGGATCGGCCCGGGTTGCCTGCTCAGGGACACGGTGGTGGCGCCGGACGCGAAGGTTCTCTACGCGGTCTGCGAGTCGGCCGAGATCGGCCCCGGCGCCGACGTCGGTCCCTTCGCCCGCCTCCGGCCCGGCACCCGGATCGGCCCGGGGGCCCATATCGGGACCAATGTGGAGCTGAAGAACGCGACGGTCGGCGAAGGCTCCAAGGTGCCGCACCTGACCTACGTGGGTGACGCCGACATCGGCGCGCATTCCAACATCGGCGCGGCCACCGTCTTCGTGAACTACGACGGGATCGCGAAGCACCGGTCGACGGTGGGTGACCACGTGCGGATCGGCGCCGACAACATGCTGGTCGCCCCCGTGGAGATCGGGGATGGCGCCTACACGGCCGCCGGGTCGGTGATCACCGACGACGTTCCCCCCGGAGCGCTCGGGGTCGCGCGCGGTAAGCAGCACAATTCGGAAGGGTGGGTCGAGCGGCGGCGCCCGGGCACGCCAGCGGCGGCGGCGGCTGCCCGCGCCCGCC
>JBAUAY010000212.1:0-12390 GCA_049676235.1 Streptosporangiaceae bacterium | reverse complement strand
GGGCTGGGCGGTGGCCCCGGGCCAGCGGTTCCGCATCGCCGCGCCGCCCGGCGTCCGGATCTCCTTTGCCCGCCTGGCGGAGGCGGACGCGGCGTCGTTCGCCGCCGAGTTCGCCCGGGCCCTGCGGCACCGGGCATCGCGCCTGGACTAGATCAAGCTTGCCGGGCCGGCGGCGCCTGGCCCTCAGATAGCCTGGTTATCTGGTCGGGATTCTAGGTAATTCGGGCTGCCATCTCGCGGATACCGACGTCTTACCGATAGCGTTGTCCCCATGGCGCAGCGCACGGAGCAGATCAGCCTTCACCTCAACGCGTACCTCACCGCGCACAGCAGCCCGCCGGATGCCGTGCTGCGGGAGCTGGCGAACGAGACCGCGGACCTGTACCCGAACGAAACCGGCCTGGCCATCGCCCCGGAACAGGGCACGCTCATGACGCTGCTGACCCAGCTGACCGGTGCTGCCTCGGCGATCGAGATCGGCACCTTCACCGGCTATTCCTCCGTCTGCATCGCGCGCGGGCTGGCCGCGGGCGGGCGGCTGCTGTGCTGCGACATCAGCGAGGAATGGACCTCGGTGGCCAGGAAGTACTGGGAGAAGGCCGGCTTGACGGACCGCATCGAGCTGCGGCTCGGCCCGGCCATCGACACGCTGCGCTCGCTGCCCGACCAGGAGATGTTCGACCTGGCGTTCATCGACGCCGACAAGGGCGGCTACCTCGGCTACTGGCGCGAGGTCGTGCCGCGGGTGCGCCCGGGCGGGTTGATCATGGTTGACAACACGTTCTCGCACGGCCGCGTGATCGACGCCGGCAACGATAACCTGCTGGTGATCGCGGTCAGGGACTTCAACGACCACGCCGCCGCCGACGACCGGGTCGACCTGGTCATGGTGCCGATCGGCGACGGGCTGACGCTGGCCCGCAAGAAGGACTAGCCGGCCTAGCTAGCCGGCCCTACCTAGCCAGCACTGACCGCCCCGCCGAGGTAGAGCGCCCCGATCTCGGGGTTCTCCAGCACCTCGCGCCCGGTACCGGCCAGCCGCACCCGGCCGCTCTCCATCACTACGCCCTGGCTGGAAAGCCGGAGCCCGGCCCGGGCGTTCTGCTCGACGAGCAGGATCGTCGTGCCGGCCGAGTTCATCTGCTTGATCGCGTCGAACACGGTCCGCAGGATCTTCGGCGCTAGCCCCATCGACGGCTCATCCAGCATGAGCAGCCGGGGCTCGAGCATGAGGGCCCGGGCGAACTCCACCAGCCGCTGCTGCCCGCCGGACAAGCTGCCTGCCTTTTTCTCCGCCCATCCGGCGAGGTCCGGGAAGATGTCGAACACGGCCGTCACCCGGCGCGCGGTCAGCGCCCGGTCCGACAGTATGTAGGCGCCCAGCTCGACGTTCTCCCGTACCGTCATGTCACGGAACAGGCTGTGGTTCTGCGGTACCTGCACCACGCCGAGGCGCAGGATCTGGCGCGGCGACATGCCGACGAGGTTCTCCTCGCCGAGCGTGATCGACCCGAGGCGCGGCCGCAGCAGCCCGCTTATCGATGACATCAGCGTGGATTTCCCCGCGCCGTTCGGCCCGACCACGCAGGTGATGCCGCCCTCGGTCACCTCGAGGGAAACCCCGCGCAGGACGTCCCCGCCGCCGTAGCCGACCACCAGGCCTTCGATCTTGAGTACCGAACGGGCCGTGGTGCTTGCCCCGGCTCCCTGCGCCGAACCGCCGGCTGGCGTGGTCATGCCTGTTCCCCCGGATGCGGATCGTCGTCCTCCAGGTCCTCGCCGAGGTAGGCGTTGAGCACCCGGCGGTCGGTCCTGATGATGTCGGGCGGCCCGGCCGCCACCACCGCGCCCGAGTCGAGCACCGTGACCCGGTCGCACAGCCCCATCACGAACTCCATGTTGTGCTCGACGATCAGGAACGTCTTGCCCGCCGCGTTCAGCTCGCGGATCCGCTCGGCGATGTGGTTGATCAGGGAGAGGTTGACGCCGCCGGCCGGCTCGTCGAGCAAGATGACGGCAGGGTCCGCCACCAGCACGTAGGCGAGCTCCAGCAGCTTACGCTGGCCGTAGGAGAGGGTACCCGCCAGCTCGGCGTGGTGCCCGTGGATGCCGACGAACTCGAGCTGCTCCATGGCGCGCTTGCGGGCCGCGGCGCGTCCGTTCGGCGAGGCGACCAGCATGTTCTCCAGCACGGTGAGGCTGGCGAAGATCCTGGTCAGCTGGAAGGTCCGGCCGATGCCGAGGGCGAAGACCTTGTCCGGCGTGACGTTGGTGATCTTCTTATCGGCCAGGTACACCTGCCCCTCGTCCGCTTTGGCGTACCCGGTGATGACGTTGAACAAGGTGGTCTTACCCGACCCGTTCGGCCCGATCAGGCCCGCCACCGAGCCCTCCTCGATCTCCACCGTGCAGGAGTCGAGGGCGTGCACGCCGCCGTAAGCCTTGCGCACGTCCTCGGTCCGCAGCAGCGCGCTCATCGCCTGGCCTCCGTCACGGGCGCGTCGCTCCCTTCGGGCGGGGCTGGCGCGGGCACCGCTGTGGGCACCGGCGGGACGGCCGGGCGGCCCCGGGTCCGCAGCCGTCTTATCCACTCCCCGCCGGTCGGGACGATGCCCCGCGGCACGAACAGCACGATGAGGAGGAACAGCGCGCCGAGCAGAATCTCGCTGGCGTACCCGTTGGTGAACTTGATGGTCAGGTAGAGCTGGCCGGGTTCGATGATGAGCGCGCCGATAATCGGGCCGGAAATGGTCCCGAGGCCGCCCAGGAAGGCCATCAGCACGAGCGCCAGGTCGAACAGCGGGTCGAAGCCCGACGGCGGCTCGACCTGGGTGAGGTAGAGGAACCACACCCCGCCGACCAGCCCGGTGATCGTCGCCGAGATCACGAACGCGCTCAGCTTGACCCGCATGGTGCGCACGCCGAGCCCGCGCGCCCGGTCCTCGTCGTCCCTGATCGCCCGCAGTTGCAGGCCGAACCTGGCCCGCCGGACCAGCGCGGCGATGACGACGGCGGCCACGGCGCAGGCCAGCGTGATGTAGTAGAAGCGGTCGTTGAACTCCGTCGGTGACCACGGCAGGAACGGCGCCGGGACGCCCACGGAGCCGCCGGTGAAGGAGAAGTTGGCGGCGGCCAGCTGGAAGATGAAGAACACCGCGATGGTGATCACGATGAACGTGTGCCTGCGCACCCGCAACGCCACCAGGCCGAACGGCACCGCGATCACCGCACCCACCGCCGCGGCCAACGGCAGCAAGGCGAACACGCCGACGCCGTTGATGTGCCAGTCCCTGGCCGCGATGCCCACGGCGTAGGCGCCGCTGCCGAAGAACACCGCCTGGCCGAGCGAGATGTACCCGGAGAAGCCGGAGAACATGTTCCAGGCCGAGACCACGGCGACGAAGATCAGCGCGTAGACCGCGTAGTTCGTGACCACCGGGCTGCTGAACACCGCCGGGAACACGATGGCCGCCACGGCCAGGACGATCAGCCCCAGCCCCGCGGCCGCGCGCTTCCGGCTCACGGTGCTCATCATGGCGCTCGTCATTGCGCTCGCACCGGCTGGCGGCCGAAGAACCCGGTGGGGCGGATCACCAGCACCAGCACCAGGGCGGCGTAGAACACCACGATGGCCCATTCCGGGGACCAGATGTCGACCAGCGACTCGACGGTGAGCATGAAGACCGACGCGACCAGCGCGCCGCCGATGCTGCCCAGGCCGCCGAGGATGATGATCGCGAGCAGCCGCGAGATCAGGTCGTAGCCGCTGTTGGGGTTGAAGCTGTTCGTGGCGCCGAACATCATGCCGCCGGCCGCGGTCACCGCGACGCCGACGCCGAAGGTGAGGGCGGCGACGCGATTGACGTCAATGCCGACGAGCCGCGCCGCCGTCTCGTCCTGCATCGTGGCCCGCACGCTGCGCCCGAACGTGGTCCGGTACAGCAGCGCGTAGATGGCCGCGATGAGCACCAGTGCCAGCGCGAAGCCGTACAGGTAGATGTACGGCAGGTAGAAGCCGAAGATGCGCACGCTGGATTGCACGTAGGAGGCGTTGAGCTGCTTGGGGTTAGGCCCGTAGATCTCGTAGAGGATCCCCTCGATGATGAGCGCGACCGCGTAGGTGACCAGCAGCGTCATGGACGTCCGCTCCCGGCCGCGCAGCCGCCGGATGAACGCCCACTGGATCACGACACCGATCACGAACATGGCCGGCACGGTGATCAGCAACCCGAGGAACAGGTCCAGGTGCAGTGACACCGAGAGCTGATAGCTGAGATAAGCGCCCAGGATGACCAGGACACCCTGGGCGATGTTGATGATGTCAAGCACGCCGAAGATCAGTGTCAAACCGACGGCCATCAAGGCGTAGACGCCGCCTACGAGGATGCCGTCGACAACAGCCTGGTAGATCTCTCGTGCCATGTGGGTTAGCTAGTCCAGTTCGGCTTGGGGTTGAGAATCGACACCGAGCCGGCCGCGCTGACCGGGAGGACCTGGTTGAACGCGGTGCCCTCCTTCTGCCACTGGAAGGTGAACGCCGCGGCGCTGGCGTTCTTGCCCATGTTGTCGAACCTCACCGGTCCCTGCACGGTGGTGAGCGTCACGCCGCTGTGCAGGTAGGTGATGATCTTCGGGTTGTCGGTGCCGCCGGTCGCGGTCACCGCCTGGGCCATTACCTGGCCCACCGAGTAGGCCTCGGCCACGTCGGCGTTGACGTCGGACGGGCTCCCGCCGTACTTGGCCACGTACTCGTTCACCATCGCCTGGCTGGCCGGATTGGCGTACCCGGGATACCAGCCGTTGGGCACCATCATCCCCGTCGCGTTCCCCTTCCCCACCGCGGACGTGAACGCGGCCCCCTGGTCGGGACCCGCCGCGCAGATGAACATCTTCGGGTTGTAGTGCTGCTGCTCGAACGCCTGCATGAACGCGGATACGGTCGGCACGTCGGTGGACCCGAGCAGCACGGCCTGGGCGCCAGTAGCGGCCACCTGGTCGGCGGCCGGCTTGTAGGAGCTCTCCTCCTCGGGGAAGATCTTCGAGTAGACCGTCTTCACCCCGAGCGCCTGCAACCTCTGCTGGGCGAGCTGGACCGGCGGGTCGGCGAACGGGTCGTCGGCCATCGGGTAGGCCGCCGTCTTAGGCCGCTGGCTGGGTGGCAGCGAGGCGACCCAGTTGACGAAGGGGACCAACTCATCTTCGATCGGCAGGCTGACGTCAAACACGTTGTGAGCCGACACGTTAGCCGGGCTCTCGAACACCGACGGCGCTCCGCCCGCGCCTTCGACCAGAGCGTAGCTGTACCTGGCCGCGACCGATGCCGAGGGCGTGGTCAGCAGCGAGGAGAACGGCCCGAAGGCGAGGTCCACCTTGTCCTGGGCGAACAGGGTCTGGTAGTTCGTCTGCACCTGCGTGGGTGAGCTGTTGTCGTTGAGGATCTTCAGCATGACCTGCCGGCCGAGCAGGCCGCCCTTCGCGTTCACGTCGCTGGCCCACAGCTGGTAGCCGCGCTCGAAGGCCTGGCCGTCGGCGGAGAAGTCGCCGGTCAGCGAGAGCGACGCACCGATGGTGATCGGCGCCTTGGTACTCGAGCTGGAACTGCTGGTGGCCGTGGCGCCGGTGCTGCTGCTCGTGCTACTGCTGCTGCTGCAGGCCGCCACGAGGCCGGCAGACAGGATGGCTGCCGCACTCAGGGCGAGGCAATTCTTGGAGAGCCAGGGGAGGTGGGGTCTCACGCCCGGTGCCTCCTTCCTCTCGTTGGGGTTCATCACGGATAAGGTGTCGCTGGTGCCGAGCCCATCGGAGACCTCCGCGTGCTCGCTGACGAGCCGCAAGCCCGCGGAATCCGCCTGCTGCTGCAGCAGGGCGGCGAAATCAGAATCACCGTATCCGCGTCCGACCAGACCCTGGATCAGCTGGTGGACCACCGCAGCGACCGGCATCGGCACTTCGTGTTCCCGCGCGGCGGCCAAACCAAGATCGAAATCCTTGCGCAGCAGCGTGGCGGTGAACGTGGGCTCGAAATCGAGGTTCACGTACGCCGGCGTCTTGTAGCCGGTGAACAGCGAACCCATCACACTCTTGTTGAGACAGTCGAGGAACGCTTGCCTGCTTATTCCGCTCTTTTCTGCGAGAACAGTGATCTCGGCGAGCGACTGGGCGACCACGCCGAGGAACAAATTGTGGCAGAGCTTCACCGTTCTGGCTACCTCACCGTCACCAACGTAGGTGACGCCGCGGCCCAGCATATTCAAGTAGGGCTCCGCCAGGACGAACGCATCCCGGGGTCCGGAGACGGCCGCCGTCATCTTTCCGGCCCGCACCACGTTGGGGTTGCCCATCACCGGAGCGGCGAGCAGGGCGGTACCCCGATCGGCGATCTCGGCGCGCACCCGGGCTGAGGCCTCGGCCGATACCGTGGAGCAGTCAACGAGCACAGCAGGCGCCCCCCCGGGGCCGGACATGAGCCCGCCCGGACCCAGCACGGCGGAGATGAGGTCATCCGACGAGCCGACGGTGATGAAGACGATGTCCCTGGTCGCCAGTTCCGCGGCGGTTCCCGCGGGCTTGGCGCCCAGCCGAAGCAGCGGCTCGGCTTTCTCCATGGAGCGGTTGAAGACGGCGAGATCACAGCCGGCCGAGAGAAGCCGGCGACCCATCTCCACGCCCATGCGGCCGGTGCCCAGCCAGCCGAGCCGGCGGGCGTCATCATGTCCGACCAAGTCGCCAGACCCCCTCTCTCCTGGTCACAATCGTTTGCACCCTCGAGACTGGTCTCCCGGCGACACGTTTGTCAATGCCGCATGTCCAATCTGTTACCAAAGCCCCACCAAATCGCTTCCTTGGACACGGCGGCGGGCCGCCACCCGGCGGGCGAATCGGGCCAGGCCACCCCGTTCCTTGGCTGCTAACCAGGCTGAGGCCCGCAGTTAACCAGGCTGAGGCCGCAGTGGCGCCGCCGGTGCCCGGCAAGATACGCCGCCCAGGGGCCGCTGGTGCTAACGTACAGGGACGAGTGGTGACACCCCGATGCGAGCTGTTCCCCGGCCGGCAATCGATTGCTACATCTTCGCCCGGCTCCGCTCCGCGGGGGCGGGGCGCAGCGGGACCGGCGGGCTGACCGCTTCGCCGGGGCCTTCTTGGCCGGTCCCGGCCTCCGGCGCGAGACGTTCGGACGTGGACCCCCGGACGACGAGCTCCGGCGCCAGGTAAAGGATCTTCACCGGTCCATCGCCCCCGCCGATCCGCTCGAGCAGCAACTGCGCCGCCTCGGTACCCAGCTGGTAGTGCGGGAAGCGCACCGAGGTGAGCGGCGGCCGGAGCCGGTCGATGAACGGCATGTCGTTGAAGCCGATCACGGAGATGTCGTCGGGGCACTGCAGCGAGCATTCGTCCAGTGCGGTGTAGCACCCGATCGCCAGCATGTCGTTGGCGGCGGCCACCGCGGTGAAAGCCGGCCGGCGGGCCAGCAGTTCCCGGCAGCAGCGGACGCCTTCCTCGACCGTGTACCTGCTGGCGTACATGATCAGGTCCTCGTCCACCTCGAGACCGTGAGTCGCCATGCCGTCCCGGAACCCGCGCAGGCGGCTCAGGCCGGTGGACGCCTCCTGCGGGCCCGCGATGTGCGCGATCCGGGTGTGGCCGAGCCGCGCCAGATGGGTGATCGCCATCCGCGCGCCCTGCTCGTTGTCGACCGAGACCGAGGGGAAGCTGTAGTCCTGCGCCAGCCGGTTCATCAGCACCAGGGGCACTTCCGCCGCGGCCGCCTCGGCCAGCAGCCGGTCGTGCAGCGTCGCGGTGGCCAGCACAAAGCCGTCGACATGACGGGCTCGCATCTGCTCGAACAACGTGCGCTCGCGGTTGGCGTCGGCGTCCGTGTTGCCGATCAGGGCCACGTAGCCCGCTTCGGCCAGCTTGTCTTCCAGGCCGCGCACGATCGGCGGGAACAGCGGGTTGTTCAGGTCGGGAATGAGCACCCCGACCGTATGCGAACGCCGGGTCCGCAGGCTCCGGGCGACCGGATTGGGCCGGTAGCCTAGTTTCGCGGCGGCGTCCGTCACCCGGCGCGCGGTCTCCTCGCTGACCAGGATGCGGGTCTCCGGGTTGAGGGCCCGGGAGGCGGTGGCCGGGTGGACGCGGGCCGCAGCCGCGACGTCCCGCAGCGTAGCCGGCCGGTCAGGCATCGCTCATCTCCACTCCCCCACTCGACGGGCATGGACGTACCAGCTCAATGCCCGTTATCAGGTCAGTGCCCGCATGGGACGAACTAACCCTACCCAGGGGGCGTTACCCAGCGCTACTGACCGCGCCCAGCATCGTGGCAGGCAGCAGGCGAGCGAGCACATCCCGGTGCGTCGGCACCGCCTCGGCGTGGCACCGCTCGCCCGCCTCGGTGAGCACCACGTAGACACCGCGCCGATCCACGTCACAGCCGCACCGCTCGACCAGGCCATGCCGGGCCAGCCGGTCGACCAGGCGGGACAGCGCGCTCTGGCTCAGGTGCACGGCCTCGGCCAGGTCCTGCGCCCGGAACTTGCGCCCTTCGCTAATGCTCGTCACGCGGACAGCCGGGGCTGGACGCCGCAGCTGTGGGCCATCTTGTTCGTGCTCGGCGGCGCGTTGTGCCTCGACGGCCTGGATGTCTCGATGGTCGGCGTCGCCCTGCCGTCCATCCGGTCGGCCCTCGGCCTGGGCACGTCGTCGCTGCAGTGGATCGTCAGCGGCTACGTGCTCGGCTACGGCGGCCTGCTGCTGCTCGGCGGGCGGGCCGCCGACCTGCTCGGCCGCAGGCGGGTCTTCCTGGTGGCGCTGGCCGTGTTCGCGCTGGTCTCCGTCTTCGGCGGCCTGGTGAGCAGCCCCGGCCTGCTGATAGCAGCCCGGTTCGTCAAGGGAGCGGCGGCCGCGTTCACCGCGCCGGCCAGCATGTCCCTGCTCACCACGACGTTCCCCGAGGGGCCGATGCGGAACCGCGCGTTCAGCATCTACACGGTCTTCGGCGCCAGCGGGTTCTCGCTGGGGCTCGTGCTGTCCGGCCTGCTCACCGAGATCAGCTGGCGGTGGACGCTGCTTGTGCCGGCTCCGGTCGCGCTGATCGTGCTGCTCGCGGCGATCTGGCTCATCCCCCGCGGCGAGCGCACGGCGCGGGCCGGCCGCAGGTTCGACCTGCCCGGTGCGCTGACCGTCACCGCCGCGATGCTGCTGCTCGTGTACACGGTCGTCTCCGCCCAGCAGGCGGGCTGGGGCTCGGCCAGGACGGTCGGCTCGTTCGCGGCCGTCGCCGCGTTGCTCGGGGTGTTCACCATCATCGAGCGGCGCAGCCGGGACCCGCTGGTGCCGTTCGGCATCTTTGCCTCCCGGGCGCTGCGCCGCGCGAACGTCGGGTCCGTGATCCTCTTCGGGACCTACATCTCGTTCCAGTTCCTGGTCACGCAGTACCTGCAGACCCTGGCTGGCTGGTCGGCGCTGTCCACCGCGCTCGCGTTCCTCCCGGCGGGCGTGATGGTCGTCGTCCTGTCCACCCGGATGGCCTCGCTGCTCGGCCGGTTCGGCCCGGCGCCGCTCACCGCGCTCGCCTTCGCCTGCCTGGTCATCGCCTACGCAGTGTTCCTGCGAGCCGGCGTCCGGCCGGACTACCCAGCGGTGATGCTGCCGGCCACGCTGCTGATCGGGCTGGCCTTCGGGCTCGGCTTCTCCTCGCTCAGCGTGGCGGCCACGGCGGGCGTCCCCGATGCCGAGCAGGGCCTGGCCGCCAGCCTGTTCCAGACCTCGTTCCAGGTCGGCGGCGCGATGGTGCTCGCGGTTGTCACCGCGGTGGTCGACGCGTCCGGCGGGAGCGGGGTGGCCTCCGCTCCGGCCACGCTGGCCGCGTACCGGCCCGCGCTCATCCTGATCACCGGCGTGGCCGCGGTCGGCGCTGCGGCAGGCGTCGCGACGGTGCCCGAGTTCGCTAGGGACAGCACGGCAACGTAACCCGCTCGCGGTGACGTCAGGCCGAACGGTGGGCCGAGATGATGATCACCAGGGACGAGCCGCGCCGGCCAGCCTGGCCGGCGCGGTTGCCGTCCGCCGGACCGGCGCCGCCGACCGGGGCCAGCACGGTCCGGGTCCAGCTGATACGCCAGCGCGGGAAACGGCGGCGGCCGGTCCGCCGACAGGATGCCGTCTGCTGGACGAGCTCATCACGGTGCTGCGCGACCAGGGTCTTGGCGACTTCCGGATGCATGATCCCTCCTGGTGCCTTCGGCAGATGCTAAGGGTTGACAATGAATACGATGTATCTTGAGTTGGGTAACTGTCAAGATATATCTTGAACTTCGCGGATCGTCGGGGCTCGGGGACTCGTGGCCGCGAGGCTGGGAGCGGGTGTCTTTGGTGACCCAGCCCCGTCATTATGCCGAGGGGGTCTGACATTTCCGGCGGGCTCTGGGCCGGGTTTCAGCCCGCCGGGCCAACGTCTGGGTCGTCATCGGCCCGTCTTCGTCCCGCAGCGGCGGCGCGTCGAGGATGGGGTACCCGAGTAGGACGAACTCGACCGGCACGGACCCGGGCGGGCGAAGCTTCGGGGCCCTGCGCTCAGGCCGACCGTGATCAAGGTACGCGGCTAGCCACCATCGCGGAATTAGTTCTTGATCATTTCCGGTAACACATATCGCGAGGGCAGGAAATTGAATTTGGCATCGGCGGAATTTCTTCTGCCGCGGCTGCGGTAGCCGGCTTGGCGATCCGGTGTTCCCTGCGTTACGCCTGGTAACCTGTGGATAGACTGTGCACAAGGCGGTGGAAAACGGGCGTTGAATGCGGATAACCAGTCACATTCTGTGGATAGCTATGTGCGCAGCGAAAAACCCGGGAAATGTTGCGGCAAGGGCTTGCGCGGTCCCGCCCCGAGGCAGTAGAAATGCTTTCACCGTTAGAAGCGGGCACTGCCCGGAGGCAACTCCGGGACGTGGGAGGAGCAGGGAAACCTGAGCCTCGCGCGGGTTCCTGACTCTGGCGGGCGGCGCGCAGCATCGGGAAAGCCAGGCAACTGGCTGACCTAGGCGGCGAGGCCAGGCAAGGTCCCCTGCATCTCATACATGGAGGGGACCTTGTCCTATTCAGCCCGACACAAGCGCCTTGGCCAGGACCGGCACGCCGGCAAGCATTCCCATGCCAACCGCAGGCATTCCTGGGCATCCCAGCGCAAGAACCGTGCCGAAACCAACCCGGTCGAGATGCCCGCAGACCCCGGCCCGCGGGCACGTCAGCCATTCGCGTCCGCAGAGGAGTAGGCGCCCCGCGACATCACGTCAGGGCGGCGGATCAGACGGGCCAGGATTCCTGCCGGTATCCCATGTCCCAGAACATCCACTCGTAGCGGCTCGTGGTGCGGAAGTGGCGGTGCACCCGGTCACGCTCGGGCGCTCCGAGGCCGGGACCTAGCTCGTCGGTGACGTCGATCACTTCCCGCACCACGTCACCGAACTCCTCGCTCCCGTACATGTCGATCCACTGCTGGTAGCGGGGGTCCGGTGAGCCGCGCCGCAGCAGTTCCCGGCCCACTTCGGCGTAGATCCAGTAGCAGGGCAGCACCGCGCCGACCCCTTCCGCGTAGGACCCGGTGCTGACGGTGGCCAGCAGGTAACTGGTGTAGGCGAGGTTCGCCGGGGCGGGCTCGGCCTGCTCGGCACTCACGGGGTCGATGCCGAGGCCGGCGAGCAGCGACCCGTGCAGGGTCTTCTCGACCGCGATCGCGTCCGCGGCATGCCGCGCGAACATCTCGGTGTGCGCGGGCGTGGATGCCCGGCTGGCCACGGCCGCCAGAGCTTGAGCGTAACCGTGCAGGTAGATCGCGTCTTGCACGACGTAGAACGCGAAGGCGTCATGCGGCAGGCTGCCGTCGGTCAGACCGGTCAGGAACGGGTGGGCCAGGATGGCGTCATAGACGCCTGCCACCCCCTGCCACAGCTCACCGCTGAAGCTGTCGCTCATCGCGCTGCCTCCCGCTCATCGGACGGCGCTGTCGAATGACCGTATTTGTGCAGGACATGGACGGGACCTTCGCCGGCGCCGAGCCCGGCCAACCCGTGCGCCACCGCCTCGCCGGCCACCACAGCGGCCTGGCAGGCCGCTTCGGCCAGCGGCAACCCGGCCGCGAGTCCGGCCGCGAGCGCCGCCGAGTGGGTGCAGCCCGCGCCGTGGGTAGCGGCGACGCCATGCCGGGCGACCGGGATCGCCATGTGCCGTGATCCGTCGAATAGGTGGTCCACGGGCTCGGCCCCGTGGCCCCCGGTGACCAGGGCCGCGCGTGCTCCCATCGCTACCAGGCGCTCGGCGAGCGCCGCGCGGTCCTCGGTCATCATTGCGGTGAGCGCCTGGGCCTCCGGCAGGTTCGGCGTCACCACCGTGGCC
>JBAUAY010000211.1:0-1681 GCA_049676235.1 Streptosporangiaceae bacterium | reverse complement strand
CGGCCTGGTCGAACGGCAGATCGGCCGGGCCCGCGGCGACCTGCAGTACCGGCTCGCCGAGGCGACCCGCGCGCTGGTCCGGGTGGTGGAACGGCGCTACGCCGACGGCACCGAGCGGATGCAGGCTGCGCTACGTGCCGCCGCGGAACTGCGCGCCGCCTCCGATACCGAGGCGGCGCGCAAGGAAACGGAGCTGGCCGGGCGCGAAGCGGCGCTGCGCCACATGCTCGCCTTGCTTGATGAGGCACAACCGCGCTAGAAGCACCACCGTCCGCTCGGGGAACAGAGGTTTCTGACTCAGAACGGGCGGCGGTTCTTCGCGCGCTCAGCGGCACACCGGTCAGGGCATGCCGTAGCCGAGGGCTGGCTGGGCGGCAGCGATCTCCAGCAGCCGGTTATACTTGGCGACCCGTTCGCCGCGGGCCGGGGCGCCGGACTTCAGGTGACCGCAGCCGGTGCCGGTGGCCAGGTCAGCGATGAAGGTGTCTTCGGTTTCCCCGGAGCGGTGGGAGACGAATTGCCGGTACCCGGCCTGGCGGCAGATGGCCATGGCTTCCAGGGTCTCGGTGACGGTGCCGATCTGGTTGAGCTTGATCAGCGACGCGTTGGCGATCCCGCGGGCGATGGCCCGGGTGATGATGGCCGGGTTGGTGCAGAAGTTATCGTCGCCGACCAGTTCGGTGCTGCCGCCGAGGCGGGCGGTCAGCGCGATCCACCCGTCGTCGTCGTCCTCGCCGAGCCCGTCTTCGATCAGGTGCACCGGGAACCGCCCGGTGATGGCGGCATACCTGTCGATCATCTCGGCGGAGGTCAGCAGGTCCCCGGCGACCTTGTACCGGCCGTCGGGCTGGCGGAACTCTGAGGAGGCCGGGTCCAGGGCGATGGACACCCCCTCGGCGCCGGTCTTGTACCCGGCGTCACCGATGGCCTGGACCAGCAGGCGGAGGACGTCCTCGGGCTGGGTGATCTCGGGGGCGAATCCGCCCTCGTCGCCCAGCCCGGTGGACAGCTTGCGGCTGGTCAGCTCGCGGCGCAGCGCGGAGTAGACCTCGGCGCCTGCCCGGACGGCCTCGGCCATAGATGAGGCGCCGACCGGGGCGATCATGAATTCCTGGAAATCCAGCTCGTTGGGAGCGTGTACGCCGCCGTTGAGCACGTTGAAGTGCGGCACCGGCAGCGACGGGGTGACGCCGTCCGGGGTGAGCCACTGCCACAGCGGGACTCCCGCCGAATCAGCCAGGGCGCGGGCCAGCGCCATCGAGACCCCGACGGTGGCGTTGGCGCCCAGCCTGCTCTTGTTCGCGGTGCCGTCCAGGGCGATCATGGCCTGGTCCGCCTCGGCCAGCGACGCCCAGGACCGGCCCCGCAGCAGCCCGGCGATCTCGGTGTTCACGGCCGCTACGGCTCCCAGTACTCCCTTGCCCTCATACCGGGCCGGGTCACAATCACGGCGCTCCACGGCTTCCCGTGACCCAGTAGACGCGCCCGACGGCACCCCGGCGCTGGCCGTGGTGCCGTCACCCAGCCGCACCGTGACCGCCAGCGTGGGCCGTCCCCGCGAGTCGAGGATCTCCAGCGCGGACAGGTCCGCGACATCGAATACCGCCATCATGCTCCTCCCGTCTGGCCGCAGCCGCCTGGCTGCCGTGCCGTCTCAGCGTTTGATCATCTGCCCTGGCAC
>JBAUAY010000210.1:0-1510 GCA_049676235.1 Streptosporangiaceae bacterium | reverse complement strand
CATGGGGATCCTGGCGGAGAAGATCCGCGATAACCGGTTTCTCCGGCTGATCCGTAACATGCTCAAGGCCGGGTACCTGGAAGACTGGCAATACCATGACACGCTAAGCGGGGTTCCGCAAGGGTCGGTGGTATCGCCCGTGCTCAGCAACATCTACCTGCACAAGCTCGACGAGTTCGTCGACAAAGAACTCATCCCGCGATACACCCGCGGGGACCGCCGGGAAAAGAACCCCGGATACCACAGGGTAAACGGGCGGCGGCAGTACGCGCGGAAGCAGGGAAACCGGGCACAGGCCCGGAAAGCAATACTGCAGATGCGCGCCCTTCCCTACGGCGACCCGATGGACCCCGGATACCGGCGGCTGTTTTACTGCCGGTACGCCGATGATCACCTGCTGGGATTCATCGGGCCGAAAGCCGAAGCCGAGCAGATCAAGGCCGGGCTGGCCGCGTTCTTGCGGGAGACCCTCGCACTGGAACTGAACGCCAGCAAGACGCTGATCACCCACGCCCGCACCCGCGCGGCGCGGTTCCTCGGCTACCAGATCACCGTCCAGCACAGCAGCACGCGACTGACCAAGGGCCGCCGGACGGTCAACGGGAAAGTCGCGCTGCAGGTCCCGAAGGACGTGATCATGGCCAAGTGCGGCCCCTACCGGCACCAGGGCAAACCCTGGCACCGGCCCGGTCTGCTGAACCTGGACGACTACGACATCGTCCGGATCTACGCAGCCGAATACCGGGGCATCGTGAACTACTACCTGCTCGCCCGTAATGTCTGGCGCCTGGCCACGCTGCGCTGGAACGCCGAGACATCGATGCTGAAGACCCTGGGTGCCAAGCATAAGTCCACCGTCGCCATGATGGCAGCCCGCCACAAGGCCAAAGTCATCACCGGCGACGGGCCCCGGACCTGCTTCGAGGCCCGCCTCCAGCGGACGGGCAAGAAGGACCTGATAGCACGATTCGGCGGGATAATTCTTAAACGCGACAAGCGCGCGGTCATCACTGACCCCGCCCCGGTCCCGGTCCACCCCCCGCGCAAGGAGCTGATCGCCCGGCTCCGCGGGCGGTGGTGCGAGCTGTGCGATCACGGCGCCACGGTGACAGTCCACCACGTCGCCAGACTCGCCCAGCTCGGCAAGGCCGGGCCGGGCCAGCCAGCGTGGGCGGCCCTCATGGCCAGGAAACGGCGCAAGACCCTCATCGTCTGCCGTCCCTGCCACGACTACATCCACGCCAGCCCCGTCGCGAACGCGGCACAGTCACTGGAGAGCCCAGTGCACTGAAAGGTGCCCGCTGGGTTCGGAGGGAGGCTGCGCGGAAAAGGCCCGGGTTCAGGATTCTTGAACCTGGGACCTCGCCGCGCAGCCCACCCTGTTATGGAGTGGCTCTTCCTGGGCGCAATGCCGTCAATCTGTTGTTGACATACCACACTACTTGTAATGGTCACTGACCGGAAAATTATCTGCCGCACGCCCATTTCCGGCATCAGCAGATCCGCTCGG
>JBAUAY010000209.1:0-10412 GCA_049676235.1 Streptosporangiaceae bacterium | reverse complement strand
GCCCGGGCCGCCGAGGCCCGCAGGCTCGCCGACCTGGCGGCCGGCGGCGGCGCCAACACGCTGCGGATGACCCTCTCCTCGTTCGTGCTCGCCGCCCGCCTGGAGGAGGTCGCGGCCGCCGCCAGCGAACGGCTGCTCAAGATGACCTCCGGCCGCTACTCGCTGGTGCACACCGACGCCCGCCGCGGCGCGGGCCGGTCCGGCCTCGGCCTGCTCGCCTGCGACAGCTGGACCGGGGTGGACCGCGACACCAGTACGCTGTCCGGCGGCGAGACCTTCCTGGCCAGCCTCGCCCTCGCCCTCGGCCTGGCCGCCGTCGTCACCGCGGAGGCGGGCGGCACCCGGATCGAGGCGCTGTTCGTCGATGAGGGCTTCGGCAGCCTGGATGAGGACACCCTCGAAGAGGTCATGACCGTGCTCGACGGCCTGCGCGAAGGCGGCCGGATGGTCGGCATCGTCAGCCACGTCGCCGAGCTCAGGCAGCGCATCCCCGTCCAGGTCCGCGTCCGCAAAGGCCAGGCCGGCAGCCACCTGACCGTCCGTACCCAGGCCGGCTAGGGACCCGCCGGGTTGAACGACCCTCGGCGGTTCCGCTTCATAGCGTGGCGATATGCGTGTGCGCCATCGGGACGAGCGGTACCGGGCTCCGGTGCTACCGCCGCCGGGACCTAAATCCTCACAAACGGGAAATCTCTGACAAGTAACCCGTCCCCTCGTTACACTCCTGACGCAGAGGAAGAGATGAGACCTGGAATTCTGCGCGTGATTGGCCTGACCAGCATCGGGCTTGTTGTCATGCTTAACGCCGGATGCGGAGGCCCCAGCGCCCCGCCGAAGGTGTCAGGCCTGGAGAAGACGACGCTGACGGTGGGTGCCGTGCCCGTCGCCGACGAAGCCGGCCTGTACATCGCCGAGGACGAGGGGCTGTTCAAGGCGGAAGGGCTGACCGTAAAGATCGATTCCATCGTCAGCAGCGCCGACGCCACCAAGGATCAGAACGACGGCACCTACGACATCACCGCGGGAAACTCGGTCTCCTACATCCAGGACCAGGTGACCGGCCAGTCCAATCTGGAGATCATCGCCGAGGGCTCCTTGATGCAGCCGGACACCCAGGCCCTCTACACCCTGCGCGGGTCATCGGTCACGAACATCAGCGACCTCAAGGGCAAGCGGATCGGCGTCAACGCGCTGAACAACATCGGCACCCTGCTGATCAGTTCCGCGCTTGAGGAATACGGGATATCGCCTCGGGAGGTGCATTTCGTGCCGGTGAACTTCCCCCAGATGGGGGAGGCGCTGAAGCGGCACGTCATCGACGTGGCCTGGCTCCCCGAGCCGTTCGGCAGCGCGGACGCGGAGAGCATGGGCCTTCAGGAGCTTTACGACCTCGATCAGGGCGCGACGGCGAACTTCCCGGTCGGGTGGTACGTCGTTACGAAGGCCTGGGCCAAGAGGTACCCCCAGACGATGGCGGCCTTCCTCATCGCGCTCCGGGAAGGCCAGCAGATCGCCGACACCCGCCGGGACGCCGTGGAGCAGGCGATGGAGAAGCTGCCCGTGCCCTACACGGTTCCGCCCACGATCGCCTCGGTCATGTCGCTCGAGACCTATCCGCTGAGCATCGCACCCGACATCGACCGGTCCCGGGTCCAGCGGGTGGCAGAGGAGATGTACCAGTTCCAGATGCTGGCCCACCCGTTCCAGGTGACTTCGATGCTCGGCGGCCTTTAGGCGGCGGCCGGTCCGTTACGCGGTGATGTCCTTGGTGGAGAAGTTCGCCCAGGCGGCAGCCAGGATGACCAGCACGTACACCACCTGGATCCCGAACCCCCGCTGGGTATCTCGCCAGAAGATGGGCTGCCGGAAGAAATCGATCCAGGCCAGCCAGTACCGGGTCGGCAGGTAGGGCTGGACCACGGTTGCCGCGTTGAGGGTGACCAGCACCTCGCTGGCCACTAACGCGGCCAGCGCGCCCATGGCGGAGCCGAGGGCAGCCCGAACGTCGCGTCGCTTTCCACGTATCCCGCATAGGACTCATCCGCCGAGGCCAGGATGCGCCCGCGGAGCTGGCTGGCGGTCAGCGGGGGCACGCTGACGGGCAGCGCACTGGCGATCACCGGCAGCCCGCAGAGCAGGACCAGGCCGACGGCTACCACCGCCCACCTGCGCATGCCGCGGACCTTCACCAAGATCCTCGCGAGGGGGTTACTAGCCGGACAAGGCGGTCACTTGATCCATTTCGCCCAGGCATCCAATAACGGTACGATAACCCCCGGTCTCATGGCGCAGGCAGCGTCGCCGTTAAAAGCGGCTCATGCCTCTCGTCAGGAGACCTTCCCGCGGTCTAGGATCGGAAACTGTCAGTAACGACCAGAGGACTCTGACGAGATGGCCGTGGCGGGACGGCCCGGCGGGTCAGAGGTGACGAACGGGTAAGGATTCGTCATGGCGAAAGATGCGGGTGTTCGGCGCATAGTCGTCGGCGTCGACGGTTCAGCGGAGTCCGTGGCCGCGCTCGGATGGGCGTGCCGTGAGGCGAGCCTGCGCGCCGCGGAGGTTCTGGCCGTGCTGGCCCTGGAGTCCGCTTGTCACCAGGTCGCGAGCTATGCTGTCCCGGCGCCGAGACAGTCGGGTGGAAGCTGGGGTGCCGCCCGTGACGTGCTACGCAGGTCGGTTAGCGAGGCGCTGAGCCTGTTCCCTGGCGTCAGCGTGCGCACCGAGATCGCCGAAGGGCTCGCCGCGCGGGTGCTGCTCGACCAGGCGGCAGATGCCGACATGCTGGTGCTCGGCCGCAATTCGGACGGGCCCGACCCGTACCGGGCGGCGGGACCCGTTATCCGGGTCTGCCTGCGTGCCGCCCGGTGCCCGGTCGTCATCATCGGCGCGGCGGCGCCGGATCCGGCGGATCACGTGCCCGAGTCGTGGCAGCGGGCGCTGCAGGGCTCCGGCGCGGCCCGGTAGCTCGTAACGGAGAGTGACGAACGCACTGTCCCGCGGGGCTGCGGATAGTCGCTCAGGCCCCGCCAGGTAGCCTCGCGGTCATGGCGACCTCAACGATCAGGGTGTGGCTTCCCGAGCCGGATTCGGTCGAGCTGATGGGCGGCCTGCCCGCCGGGATGATCGCCGACGTGTGGACCGGGGGAGAGCAGCTGCCGGACTCGGCCGATGAGGTCGAGGTGGTGGTGCTGCCGTTCGGGGTGCCGCCATCCCGGATGCCGGTGCTGGCCAAGCTGCCTCGGCTGCGGCTGATCCAGCTGATGTCAGCCGGCTCCGAGCACGCGATTGCGTTCGTCCCGCCCGGTGTCACCTTGTGCAACGCACGCGGTGTGCATGACCCCGCGGTCGCCGAATGGGTCATGGCCGTGATCCTGGCGCAGGCGCGGCAGCTGCCCAGGTTCATGGCCGCGCAGCAGGCGGGTATCTGGGATCCGGTCCGAAGCGAGTCGCTGGCGGGCCAGACCGTACTGATCGTGGGCTACGGTTCGATCGGCGAGGCGGTCGAGCGCATGCTGGTCCCGTTCGGCGTGACGATGGAACGCATCGCCCGGCACGCCCGGCCCGGCGTGTCGAGCATGGACGACCTGCCGACCGCCCTGCCGAAGGCTGACATCGTGATCCTGTTGGTCCCTGTCACCCCGGCCACGACCGGGCTGGTGGACGCGCGGTTCCTCAGCCAGATGCATGATCATGCCCTGCTGGTCAACGCGGCCCGCGGTTCGATCGTGGATACCGACGCGCTGCTCGCGGAGCTGCAGTCCGGGCGGCTGCGCGCCGCCCTCGATGTCACCGACCCAGAGCCACTTCCGGCCGGGCATCCGCTCTGGTCCGCGCCTGGCCTGCTGCTCACGCCCCATATAGCCGGCGCGATGACCACGGCCATGTCGCGCGTGATGACCATCGTCCGGGACCAGCTGGCCCGCTACGCCGCGGGCGAACCGCTGCTCAACGTCGTCGGCGAGCAAGGGTACTAGGCTGACTTCCCGCCGCCCGCGGACGAGAGTGAGACAATCGTTTTCGTGTCCTCCCTGGTAGAGGTGTCCCCTGCGGTCAGCGCCGCGCTGCGGGCCGGCGCGCCGGTCGTCGCGCTCGAGTCGACGATCATCTCGCACGGCCTGCCCCGCCCGGGCAACCTGGAGGCCGCGCGGGAGTTCGAGGCGATCCTGGCCGGCCATTCAGTGACCGCGGCCACGATCGCCCTCGTCGACGGCGTGCCGAAGATCGGCCTGGCGCGCGACGAGCTTGAGTACATCGCCATGGACGAGTCCGTGGTCAAGGTCAGCAGCCGCGACATCGCCATCGCGATGGCCAGGAAGGTGACCGGAGGCACGACCGTCGCGGCCACGTCGGTGCTGGCCGCCCGGGCGGGCATCCGGGTGTTCGCGACCGGAGGTCTCGGCGGCGTGCACCGCGGCGCGAGCGAGACCTTCGACGAGTCGGCGGACCTGACCGTGCTGTCCAGGACTCCGATCACGGTGGTCTCGGCCGGGGTGAAGTCCATCCTGGACATCCCGGCCACGCTGGAGCGGCTCGAGACGCTCGGCGTCGCGGTCGTCGGTTACCGCACCTCGCGGTTCCCGGCCTTCTGGCTCTCCGATTCCGGCTGTGACCTGGACTGGCACGCCGACTCCCCGGAGGAGATCACCGACATCATGGCGGCCAGGGAGGCGTTCGGCGAGCAATCCGCCCTGCTCGTCGCCAATCCGCTGCCGCCTGGCCGGCAGCTCGACCCGGAAGTGCTCAGCGGGGCGCTGGAGGCGGCTCTGATCGCCGCCGCCGAGGCCGGCGTCCGCGGCAAGGCGGTCAGCCCGTTCCTGCTTGACCGCATCCAGCAAGTCACCGGCGGCGTCAGCGTCGGAGTGAACCTGGACATCGCCCGCGGCAACATCGACCTGGCCGCCAGAATCTCAAAATCTTGGTCCGAACGATCCGTTGTGCGTGTTGCCCCCTAGCACCACCAGCACCCCCCGGGTCGTGGTCTGCGGGGACGTGATCAATGACCTGCTGGTGAAGCCGCTGGATGGCCTGGAACCTTGGCCGGACAGCGACACCCCGGCCACGATCCTCGCCCGGCCGGGCGGCGCCGCGGCCAACCAGGCCGCGTGGATGGCTCATCTCGGCGCCGATGTGGTGTTCGCGGGCCGGGTCGGCGCCCGCGACGCGGCGTACCACCGGCGGGAACTGGCCCGCGCGGGCGTCCGCGCGCACCTGGCCGCCGACCGCGAGGCCGAGACCGGCTCGATCGTGATCATGGTGGCGCCGGACGGCGAGCGGACCATGTTCACCGACCGGGGCGCTAACCTGCGGCTGCGCCGCTCCGACGTACCGGCCGGCCTGCTCGACGGCGCCCTGGCGCTGCACCTCACCGGGTACACGTTCTGCGAGCCGCCGCTGCTCGAGGTGGCGCTCTGGCTGCTCGGCGAGGCCCGCGCCCGGGAGCTTGCCGTCACCATCGACCCGGGTTCGGCCGCGTTCCTGGCCCGGATGGAGCCGGCGGCGTTCTTGCGCTGGACCGAAGGTTCCGCGGTCTGCTTTCCCAACCGCGACGAGGCCGCCGTGCTGACCGGCGAATCGGATCCGTTCTCGATGGCGGCCCGCCTGACCAGGTACTACGGTGTCGTGGTGGTGAAACTCGGCGGTGCGGGCTGCGTGCTGGCCAGACCCGGTGAGGCTCCGGTCCTGATCGCCGCGCATCCGGCTCAGGCGACGGACACCACCGGCGCCGGCGACGCCTTCTGCGGCGCCTTCCTGAGCAAGTGGCTGGTCGGCGGCCCGGCGTCGGACCTGGTCAGCACGGCGGAGTTCGCGGTACGGATCGCCGCCACGGTCGTGACCCGCTTCGGCGCTCGTCCCGTGTAAGAGAGCGTGTCCCTGGCGCAAGTCACCCGCAGCAGATGATGATCGCGCGGGCCTGGTGCGTGAGGCTGGCTGGATGGGCGATTTTGAGCTGAGTACGGCCGAGTTCCGGGCCCTTTACCAGCGAGTGAAACACATGTCCCGGCAGGGACCAGCCGACCGGCGGGGAGCGCTGAACAACACCTCCCCCACGGATGTGGTGACGGCGGCCAGTGGCGTCTGGCGTGGCCATACGGTGTCGCTGGCGGCGCCGGTGGAGATCCAGGTGGCGGCCGATAATCCTGATCCCGCCGTGCATCAGATGACTCATACCGGCAGCTCGGTTCCCGCTTCCGGGCTCTCCTTCGCCATGGACCGGCTGGCCCTGAACATCCACGGCAACACCGACAGCCACATCGACGCCCTGTGTCACGTGATCTTCGACGGGACCCTCTACAACGACATCAGCGCGGACGCCGTCACTACCACGGGGGCCACGGAGCTCTCCATCGAGGAGGCCGGCAACGGGATCGTCGGGCGGGGCGTGCTGCTCGATATCCCGCGGGTGCGAGGGCTGCCGTGGCTGGATCCAGGCGATCATGTGACCGCCGATGACCTGATCGCGGCGGAGGCGGCGCAGGAAGTCCGGATCGAGCAGGGCGATCTGCTGTTCGTCAGGGTCGGTCACCGCAGCCGCCGCACGGCGCTCGGACCGTGGGACGTAGCGAATGCGCGCGCCGGGCTGCATCCAGCTGCCCTCGAGCTTCTCGCGGAACGGCGGATCGCGGTCCTGGGCAGCGACGGCAACAATGACACGGCGCCGAGCGCGGTCGAGGGTGTCGACTTCCCGGTACACGTGCTCGCCGTCAACGCAATGGGCCTGCACCTGCTGGACTGGCTGCGATTCGACGACCTCGTCGCGGCGTGCGAGGAGCTGAACCGCTGGTCATTCTTCTGCGTCATCGCACCTCTCCGGCTCCGCGCAGGGACCGGTTCGCCCGTCAACCCGATCGCCATTTTCTGAAGTGACGGCGGGCCAATCACTCCTTTTGGGCGATGCGCGGCGCTTGATGCGATGGCTAGGCTCGCAGTTCACGACGGTGAAAGGAACTCGGCATGGACGAGCATTACGACGTGATCGTGATCGGGACCGGCGCCGGCGGCGGCACACTCGCCCGGCACCTGGCCCCGTCAGGCAAGCGGATCCTGCTGCTCGAGCGCGGCGACTGGCTGCCCCGCGAGCCGGCGAACTGGTCGACCGTGGACGTGTTCGTCGACGGTCGTTACGTCTCGAAGGACAGCTGGTACGACCCGAACGTCAAGTCTTTCTTCCAGCCGCAGGTGCATTACTTCGTCGGCGGCGCGACCAAGCTGTACGGGGCCGCGCTGTACCGGATGCGCGAGCAGGACTTCGGCGAACTACACCACCATGACGGCCTGTCACCGGCCTGGCCCATCTCCTACCAGGACATGGAGCCGTACTACACCGCCGCCGAGGCGCTGTACCAGGTGCACGGTGCGCGGGGCGAGGATCCGACGGACCCGCCGGCGAGCGGCCCCTACCCGTACCCCGCGGTCTCCCACGAGCCGCGCATCCAGCAGCTGTCCGATGACCTGGCTAAGGCGGGCTATCACCCGTTCCACGCGCCGTGCGGCATCTTGGTCAACGAGGCGAACATGCCCTACAGCATCTGCGTGCGCTGCGCGGACTGCGACGGCTTCCCGTGCCCGCTGCACGCCAAGGCCGACGCCGAGGTGGCCGGGGTCCGCCCCGCCCTGGAGCACGCTAACGTCACCCTGGTCAGGAACGCGCGGGTGGTGAAACTGGAGACCAACCCGGCCGGCACGGCGGTCACCCAGGTAGTGGCCGAGCAGGATGGCGAGACCCAGCGCTATGCGGGCGACATCGTGGTCGTTTCCTGCGGCGCGGCCAACTCCGCCAAGCTGCTGCTGGCCTCCGCTAACGACAAGCACCCGAACGGGCTGGCCAACGGCTCCGATCAGGTGGGCCGCAACTTCATGTACCACGACTGTCAGGCCGTGCTCGCCCTGTCCAAGGACCCGAACCCGACCGTGTTCCAGAAGACCCTTGGCGTCAACGACTTTTACTTCAGCGGCCCGGACTTCGACTACCCGATGGGTAACATCCAGATGATCGGCAAGTCGCAGGCGGCGATGTTCCGCGGCGAGAAGCCGCTGGAGACCAAGTTCGCGCCGAACTGGGCGCTGCGCGACGTCGCGGAGCACGCCGTGGACTTCTGGCTGTCCACCGAGGACCTGCCCCTACCCGACAACCGGGTCACCCTCGGCCCGGACGGCGGCATCCACCTGGCGTACACGCCGAGCAACCCCACCGCCGCCAAGCAGCTGTACCACCAGCTCCACTCGATGCTCGGCTCGCTCGGCATGCACCCCGGCCACCTGGCTCACCGGTTCTGTTACATGAAAACCGACATCCCGGTGGCCGGCTGCGCGCACCAGGCCGGCACCGTCCGGTTCGGCTCCGACCCGGCCACCTCGGTGCTCAACTCCGACTGCCGGGCCCACGAGCTCGACAATCTCTACGTCGTCGACACGAGCTTCTTCCCCAGCATCAGCGCGGTCAACCCCGCCCTCACCGCGATGGCCAACGCCGTCCGGGTCGGCGACCACCTGCTGCAACGACTCGGCTGAGGTGCCACCAGCGGCCAACCCACGACGCCGAGGCCGCCAACGCGATCGCGGTGGGAGCGCTCGCTAGCGCAGCCAGTCGAGCAGTAGCTCGTTCAGCCTTTCTGGTGCGTCAAGCGGCACCCAATGGCTCGCGCCGGGAATTTCTTCATAACGCCACCGCCCCGCCACGAATGCCGCCGATTTCTTCATCCGCTCGCCGTCCAGGTAATGGTCTTCGGTCGACCAGATCGCCAGGGTCGGCGCGGTGACCGGCGGCAGGGTGGGGGCCGGGCCGGGCATCCGCGGCGCGAGGTTAGCCCGGTACCAGTTCAGCGACGCGGTCAGGGCACCCGGCCGGGACAGGTCCGCGATGGCCGCCTCGAGGTCCCCGTCACCGCGGCTGAACGTGCGCAGCCAGGCCCAGTCGTCATGCTGGATGGTCGCCTCCGCGACGCCATAAAACTGGAAGAAGAGCTGATACCAGGCCATCTCGTACTGCCGCACGGTGGGCGGCGCGAACGGGTGCGGCACCGAGATCGCGGTCAGCGTGCGGACGCGGTCCGGGCAGAGGATGGCGGCGAGCCAGGCCACCTCCGCACCCCAGTCGTGGCCGACCACGTGCGCCGTCTGCACGCCGAGCCCGTCAAGGAGCGCGGTGACGTCGCCGACCACGTTCCGCAGCCCGTAGGAACGGACCTCAGCCGGGCGCTCCGAGCGTCCGAAACCGCGCATGTCCGGCGTGATGACCCGGTAACCGCTGGCCGCCAGGACCGGAATCTGGTGCCGCCACAGCCGCGCCGAATCTGGCCAGCCGTGCAGCAGGAGGACGGGCGCGCCGTCGCCGTGTTCCTCGACGTACAGGGAGATGCCGTTCGCCTCGATGACCCGGCCATCGTCTGGGCTCGTCATGCACCCGATCATGGCACGACGGGGACTTAGCGGTGCTCACGCCTCCAGAGCACGATCAGTACCGCCACGATGAAGACGAACAGCACGGCCGCCCCCAGGTAATCGATCATGCCGCCCGCACCTCCATCGTTGCAGCGTAGCAGGCATAGTCGGCCGGCCAGGTAGCGGCGGGTCCTCAGGTGGCGTTCAGGGAGAATCCCGCTGATCCGGCTCTTTCGACCGGGGCACGACCAGGCCCGTCTCGTAGGCGGTGACCACGGCCTGCGTCCGGTCCCGCAGCCCGAGCTTGGTCAGCACGTGGCTGACGTGCGTCTTCACGGTCTCCTCGGTGACGACGAGGCGGGCGGCTATCTCCGGGTTCGACAGGCCCTCCGCGACGAGCCGCAGGACCTGAGTCTCGCGCGGGGTGAGAATGGCGAGGGCGCCCGGAGGCAAGGCGCCGGGTTGCGGGCGCAGCCGGGTGAACTCGCTGATCAGGCGCCGGGTGACGGCGGGCGCGAGCAGCGCCTCGCCGGCCGCGACGACCCGTACGCCCTCGAACAGCCGCTCGGCGGTGACGTCTTTGAGCAGGAAGCCGCTGGCGCCTGCGCACAACGCGTCGTAGACATAGGCATCCAGGTCGAAGGTGGTCAGGATCAAGATGCGCGGGCCGTCCGGTCCGGGTCCGGCGAGCTGCCTGGTGGCTTCGATACCGTCCATGACGGGCATGCGCACGTCCATCAGGACGACATCGGGCGCCAGCTCACGGCAGATCCGCACCGCCTCGGTCCCGTCGCAGGCGGTGCCGACGACCGTGAAGTCCGGCTGGGTGTCGAGCAGCGCGGCGAAGCCGGTGCGCACCACGTGATGATCGTCGGCGACGATGATCCGGACCGCCGGGGGAGCATGGGTCATCAGGTCATCTCCGCTTTGGCGGGCAGCGTGGCCTCGATCAGGAAGCCGCCGCCGGGAGCGGCGCCGGTGCGCAACTCACCGCCGGCCGCCCCGGCACGCTCGCGCATGCCGGGCAGCCCGTG
>JBAUAY010000208.1:0-4053 GCA_049676235.1 Streptosporangiaceae bacterium | reverse complement strand
GCCCGCTCTGGTGGACTCAGGTATCACAACTATCCGAATGCTTCAGTCTGGCGGCCCTATCCCCAGAAGATCGCGGTCGGGTCGCGGTCGATCTCGCGCAGCAGGTTGCTGATGTCTGGTGATGGTTCGAGCTGGTCGTATCGGTGGAAGCGGAGGTTGCGGTCCCGCCAGTACAACGTCCACATCTTGGTGGCCTGGGTGTAGCGGAGCCGGGCGATGGGGAACCGTGTCCATTCCGGACCGGGGCCTTGGCGCCAGGGCGGCCTGCACTCGACGATCGTCAGCTGCCGGGATCCGGTGGTGTCGTACTCGACGCGGACTTGGTCTCGGGCGTGCGGGGGGACGCGCTGCTCGCACCAGCGGCGGACGCGGGCGATGTCGAGTTCGGGCAGTCCGGGCATCTGGTCAGTGTTCCAGGCGGTGGCTGATGTCGGCGGCGTAGGCGGCCCAGTCTCCGGCGGCGGCGTGCTGCCAGGCGACGGCGACGCTGATGTGGATGCCGAGCAGGCGGGCGAGGATGGCGGCGGGCAGGTCGGTGGCGAGCTGGAACAGCGCGGCGGATCGGGACTGCCCGGAGCGGATGCCGAGCTGGCGCAGGCGTTCGGCGAGCTGGTAGGCGCTGATGGGCTGCCCGGGCTGGCCGCCGGGGAACAGCCAGGGCGAGGTGCCCGCGTCGCCGATGGCGGCGTGCCCGTGACGGGTCGCGACCAGCTGCAGGACTAGGGCGTCGAGGGGTTCGGGGAGGACGACCGGCTCGCGGCCGAGCCGGATCCGCGCCTGGTCATCGCTGGTGTCGACATGGCCGAGGGTGAGGTGGCTGATCGCGGCTGGCCATTGGGCGTAAAGGAGAACGAGTAGCCCGGCGACGCGGTCTTCGGGTTTCAGCGTGCCGTCATGCAGCAGCCAGCGGGCCTGTTCCCAGCGTGTTTCGGTGTCGATCACGCCAGATGGCCCGCTCCACCGGGCGGCTGCGGCGTCCAGCCGGGTCAGCTTGTGCTTTCTGGCCCAGCGGATGAAATTCCCGGCGTCGGCGCGGTAGGTTTCGTGCTCGCTGGACAGCCATGCTTCCAGGTCAGCTTGGCGGGCGGTGGCCAGGGTCAGGCTGCGCGCGGTGAGCCAGTCCAGCAGGACGGTGGCCGCCTTGATGTTCCGCCGGGCGGCCACGGCCTGGCTGTAGGTGGCGTGGGCGCCGCCCAGCCGGGAGCGCAGCCGCCGGGTCACGTGCCAGATGGCGTAGCGGTGCAGCAGCTGCTGCTGGCCAGGGTCGGGGCGGCCGGCGATGGCCTGGGTGATCCAGCGTTCCAGCCGGGTCAGGTGCTCATCTCGCGGCGGCAGGGTTCCGGTAGCCACCAGCACGCTGCGCAGGTGCTCGACCGCCTTGCCGGGAGGCAGCTCGTCCAGGGTCCGGTGGCTGAGCGGCCGTTTCCCGTCCTTGAGGTCACGCAGGGCCGCTGGCGCGCTGCTGCTGTTGAGCCATGACGCCACGGTGGCAGGCCGGTCGACGGCGGCCAGGGCCTGGTAGATGGCCTGCAGGTCGGCGGGGATCTGTCCGTGCTCATCGGCGAGCAGGTCATGCAGCCGCTGCTGGATGGTGCAGCGGGCGCAGCGTCCGGCGTGCAGGCGGCCCGGCTGCCCGCAGCCGGGGCAGCTGCGCCCCGGGTCTGGGAGGGTGCAGGCCGAGCAGAGGGGCTGGTCACGGGAGCCGCTGCGGACCGGGCGGGTCTGGCCGCAGCCAGCGCACCTGGCCCAGCGCTTTGTGCAGGCCCGGCACCGGGGCTTGCCGGTGGCCCTGGAGACCTGGCACGGCGCCTGTTCGCCGCAGATGTGGCAGGTCAGGACCTGCCGGGGCCGGCAAGTATCGCACAGCGGCCCGTCCGCGGTCCGGGTGCTGACCCGGCGGCGCCGGCCGCAGGTGACGCAGGCCTCCTGGTTGGCCGGGTCGGTGACCAGGCAGTTTGAGCACAGCGGCCGGCCGTGCTCGTCGCGGGTGGCGGCTTCCCGCACCGCTCTGCACCGCGAGCAGGGCTGGGCGCGGGACCTGGCCACGCAGTTACGGCACAGCCATTGCCCGTCGATCCGCTGGTCCAGCCGGATAACCCGGCCGCACCGCGGGCACGCCGGACGGGTGATGGCCTGGGCTCCGGCGTTGCACAACTCGTTGATCAGCCGCAGCACGGCCGGCATGGGCGCGTGTGCTCCGTCGCTGGTCAGCAGGCCCGGGGTGTCCTCGATGGCCCAGGCCAGCCGCCGCAGTTTCGCCGGCGCCGGCTGCGCGCGCCATGTGGCCGCGGCGATGCGCTCAGCGGGCAGCGACGGCTCCAGCGTGGTGATCACCCCGGTGAGGATCTCCACGGGATCCCGGTCGTCGTCATCGGGGCACTGGCGGCACCGCGGCCGTCCCTGCCGGTCGACGGTGGCGGTGGCCCGGTCCTGGCCGCAGGACGCGCACCCGGCTGGCCGGCGGCCGCAGGCCGTGCAGTACCAGTCCTGGCCCCGGCGCCGCATCGAGCGCAACTGCTTGCCGCACGCGGCGCATGCCGGCAGCGAGATGCTTACCGCGCCTGCCCGGCGCAAGGCGATGAGCAGGTCCCCGGCCGCCTCTGATGCCGGGGAGCGCCCGTCGGTCAGCACCGATGGCCTGCCCGCCAGGCACCGGGCCAGTCGGCGCTGCCTGGCCCGGCCGCCCGCCACGCGGGTCACCACCGCGGTGATCGCCGTCCGGTCCAGGGCCAGTTCAACGCTCGTGACCAGATCGACGATGAGGCCCACGGGATCGGCCAGGACGTCCGCGGTCCCGGTGGTCATCGCTTCAGTCCCCGGACCGGGCAATGCGGGCCCGCTTCGGGCGCAGGTCACCGACTCCGGCCTCGGCGCCGCCAGCTGCCCGGGCCTTACGGGCCGGGCCGGCGGCCGCGGCCGGCTCGATCAGGTCCTCCATCGAGCAGTCCAGGATGTCCAGCAGCGCCATCAAGATCTTCAGGCTCAGCCGCTCCGGCCGCTCGGTGACCAGCCGGTAGACCTGGCTGGAGGACAGGTGGACCCCCCGCTGGGCCAGCGGTTCGATCAGGTCAGTGGTGGCGAACATGCCGCGGCTGGCCATGACCCGCCGTAGGTGCCACCGGTAGTCGAGCTTGCGTGCCATCGGTTCCTCCCGTCCTCAACCCGGCGGCCGGCCGAGCGCCGGTGCGAGTGCCTTGCGCAGCGCGGTATTCATGAAGTCGCCGCTGACATGCGTATATATGGCCGTGGATGTGTCGCAGCGGTGCCCGACGGCTTCCTGGATTATCTTGAGTTCGCTGGCATCGTAGGCCGCTGACGTGCGGTTCTGCGTCGGGGCCGCTGTTCGCGACGCGTCGGTTGAGAACATTGATGATCCCTTCAACACGGGCCGATCGTTACCGACCTGGAACTGTTCGGACCTGTCCGGGGCGGGCGTGGGCTGGTGGCGGAGCGTTGTTCACCGAGGGCCCGGGCGAGCTGCTCACGAAGCGTCCGGTTCTCTTCGGCGAGCTGACGCAGGCGGGCGTTGGCGGCTTCCAGCCGCTGGCGTAGGGAGGCGTCGGAGCTGCGCTGGCGTGCCGGGATCCGAGAGTCCGGGGCTTGGCGGTGCGTCGCGCGCAGGTTCTCGATCTCGGCTCTCAGGTCCGGCTGGGCGTAGAGCCAGGACTTGGAGACCTGAGCGCGCTGGGCGACGGTCTCGAAGGTAATCGGCTCTCCGGCGGCGTCCATCGCGCGCAGGGCCTGGACGGCCTTGGAGCGGGTGAGCTGGCCGCGGCGACGTGCGGCCTCGACGACGTGTCTGCTGTTGTCAGCTCGCATCGGCGGTCGCCTCCGGCTGGTCGGCGTCGGGCTCCAGGGCGCTGATGATGTGGTCCAGGTTGTTCAGGACCTGACGGTTCATCTCCGCCAGGCGCTGCTGGCCGCGGGCCTCGGCGGCCGTGACGATCTGTAGGAGTTGCTGCCGCTGCTGGCGGTGCTGCGGCAGGAACTCGGCCGTGCTGATGAACATCGGACAGGTCAAGCAACTGTTGGCGTGCGGGCAGGTCTTTTGGA
>JBAUAY010000207.1:0-6464 GCA_049676235.1 Streptosporangiaceae bacterium | reverse complement strand
ACATCGGGCCACCGGTCTGCGTCGAGGGGCACGGCGGGCTGCGTGCTGGTGCTGGTCACTTAACCCCCTCCTGGGGTAGATGAGCGGGCCGCGGCACGGGCCGCAGGCCACGCAGGTACAGCTTCATTCCCTGCCAGCGGATCCGGGCGGAGACGGCGGCGGTGGACCAGGGGTGCCGTACGGCGGCGCCGATCAACGCCCGCGCGCTGGCCGGGACGCCCCGGCCGTGCACGCTGGCCGCGAACGAGTGTCCGTCCGGGCGGCCGAGCACCACGCTCAGGGCCAGCCGGGCCTCCGGCTCGGGCAGGCTCATCCGGTAGCGGCCGTCGACCGGGTAAAACGGCGAGACGTAGAACTCTTTCGGCACTTGGGCCCGGCCGCGGTCGTCGGTACGCAGCAGGTAGGCGTGCCGCTGGCCGTAGGTGTTGTGCACCTCGGCCACGACGCAGGCGAGGGTGCCTTCGGCCCGGTGGCACCAGTAGACGGTCAGCGGGTTGAACACGTACCCCAGCACGCGCGCGTGCGCCAGCATCGTCACCCGGCCGCCGCCCAGGTCGATGCCGTGCCCGGCCAGGAAGTGGTCGAGATTCTCCCGGATGCCACGGTGCGGGTCGCCGATATGGTCGCGGGCCTGGAAGCGGGCCAGCCACCGGGGGCCCGGCCGCCTAGAGCGGGGCAGGTGATCGAGGTCGACCAGCCACAGGTACGTGCGGTAGGTGAAGACATTGCGCAACGGGACCGTCCGGGCGTGGGTGATCCGGCACTCGTACAGCCGGGCGGTCACCAGGTGCCGCCGAGAGCCCGGGCCGCCTCGGCGCCCGACCGGCAGCCGTCCTCGTGGAAGCCCCACCCGTGGTAGGCGCCGGCGAAGGCGGTGACCCCGGTGTTCAGCCCGGGCAGGCGGCGCTGCGCGGCGACCGAGGCCGGCGTGTAGGCGGGATGCGCGTAGTCCATCTGGTCGATGATCTTCCGGGGATCGACGACGCCCTGCCCGCCCAGCGTGACGACGTACTCCTCGCCGGCGGGCAGGTTCTGCAGCCGGTTCATGTGATAGCTGATCCGGGGCGCCGGGCCGCCCTGTTCGGGCCAGCAGCTGCCAAGCTCGTAATTCCACGACGCCCTGATACCCGGGCGGTCCGGAAGCAGCGTGACGTCCGTGTGCAGCAGAGCCGGATTCTGGGTGTAGCCGAACGCGCCGAGCACGTCCCTTTCGGCCTGGGTGGGCGGATCGAGCAGGCGCAGCGCCTGGTCCGGATGGGTGGCGATGACCACCGCGTCGAACTGGTGCGTCTGGTCCGCCGCGTCGCGCACCTCGACGCCGTCGCTAAGGCGGCGCACCGCCCGTACCGGCGAACAGAGCCGGATGTCGTGCAGCCGCTTGGCGGCCCGCTCGACGTAGCTGCGGGACCCCCCGGTCACGGTCCGCCACGGCGGCGCCCCGGAAACCGACAGCATCCCGTGATTGGCCAGGAACGCGAACAGGTACCTGGCCGGATAGCTGAGCGCGGTCCCAGGCGGGCACGACCACACCGCAGCGACCAGCGGCAAGGCGAAGTGAGCCGTGAAGTAATGACCAAAGCCGCCCTCGTTGAGGAACTCGCCGAGCGTCCCGTCGCCGCTGGCTGCTCCGGCCGCCTCCGCGGCCAGCAGGCGGCGTGCGGCGCGGTGGAACCGCGGTACCTCGCCGAGCATCCGCAGGTAGCGCCCGCGGCCCCGGCGGAGCCCGGGGACCAGGCCGCCCAGGCCGCGCTGGCCCGCGTACTGCAGGCCGCAGCCGGCGCAGCGGACCGACATGCTCATCTCTCCAGGCTGGGTGGCCACCCCCAGTTCGGCAAACATCGAAGTGAGCAGCGGATAGGTGCGCTCGTTGTAGACGATGAAGCCGGTGTCGACACCGATCGGCGGCCCGGTGGGCGGCACGACCATGTGGGTGTCGGCGTGGCCGCCGAGCCGGCTGTCGGCTTCGAACAGCGTCACGTCATCGGTACGTGACAGTACGTAGCCCGCGGTCATCCCGCTGATGCCGCTGCCGATGACGGCGATCCTGCGCCCGGTCATGTGCCCTCCCTCCAGGCCTACGGGTCCTGCCTGCTGGCTTACGGCTCCTTATTCGCGGCCGATCGGGGTCCGGATTGGCGGCCGGGCGGTTTGCTCGCGGCCGAACAGGTGCCGCAACGCCCCCTCCAGGTCCGGCTGGCGGAACCGGTGCCCGGCCTCGATCAGCCGCTCCGGCCGGACGTACTGGCTGGCCTGGGCGATTTCCCTGGCCCCCTCGTCGCCGAGCAGCAGCCGGGGCCCGAACCCGGGAACCGGCAGCACCGCGGGGCGGCGCAGCACGCCGGCCAGCGTCCTGGTGTAGTCGATGTTGCGCACCGGCTCCGGGGCGACCGCGTTGACCGGCCCGCGCAGGCCGGGATCGAGCACGGCCCGCAGGTAGACGTCGAGCAGGTCGTCCAGGCCGATCCAGGCCAGCCACTGGTGGCCGCGGCCGAGCCGGCCGCCGAGGCCCGCCGCAAAGAGCGGGCTGAGCAGGCGGAGCATGCCGCCGCGCGGCGTCTGCACGATGCCGGTGCGGACCCGGACCGTCCTGATGCCCGCCGCGGCGGCCGGGGTGCTGGCGTCCTCCCAGTCGGCGACCACGTCGGCCAGGAACCCCTCGCCGGGGAGACTGGCCTCGGTCAGGATCTCCTCGCCCCGATCCGGGCCGTAGATGCCGATGGCCGACGCCACCACGAACGCCCGCAGGCCCGCGGGGGCAGCGGTAGCGGCGGCCAGCTCGGCCAGCAGGCGGGTGGGCAGGATCCGGCTGTGCCGGATCTCGTTCTTGCGTTCGGGGGTGAACCGGCCGCCGATCGAGGCCCCGGCCAGGTGGATCACCGCGTCGACCCCGTTCAGCAGGTCCGGGCTCGGGTCTTCTGGCCGCCAGTAGCGCTCCCCTGCGTGCCGGGGCAGTCGGCGCACCAGCCGGATGACCTGGTGCCCACTGGTGGTCAGCAAGGCCGTCAGCGCGGTGCCGATCAGGCCGCCCGAGCCGGTGACCGCTATCGTCAGGGTGTCCGGGCAGATCGTGCGGGCCCGGGCGAGCGCGGCTAGGTCACCGGCGAGCTGCCGGTGCCGGTAGACGAACATGGACCGGAGCGCCCGGGCGGGCAGCGGGGTGTCAACCACGTCGGTCACCAGCGTGGCCGCCTCGCCCGCCGGACTGAACTCGTGGGTGTGCCGCCACGGCAGCACCGCGGACAGCGGGAGGGATTCCAGCGAGTCGGCGAACGCGTACGGCGGGTCGTAGCCGTCCGGCTGGTGGGCGGCGACCCAGCGCAGCCCGCCGGGCAGGCCGAGCACCGCCCGGCCGTCCCGGAGCGACCCGGCCCCAGAAGACCCAGAAGCCCCAGCCGCCTCGCGGATCACCCGGACCGGCTGCCAGGGCGGAGCCAGCCTCGCGATCGCCCCCGGCCTGGCGTGCCAGGAGAACACCTCGTCCAGACTCGCGTCAACCACGCTGGAGTAAGTCAGTCCCATGTGCGCTTCCAGCCCCTCAATGCGCCAACGGCGCTCGCCATGCGCCAACGGCGCTCGTCACGAACTAATTAATGCTAAATTACACTAAACTCGGGGGCACCTGAGCACGGGGAGGGGACCCATGCAGCTACGCGACGCCGCCGAGGCGCTCGGGGTGCACTACCAGACCGCTTACGCGTGGGTGCGCCAGGGAGTCCTGCCGGCCAGGAAGACCGGACGCGGCTACGAGGTCAGCGAGGACGACGTCATCGCCCTGGTGGCGCGCCGGGCCTCGGGTACGGCGCCGCGACCCGGCATCCGGGTGCGTGACTGGACGGCCCAGGCCGACCGGCTGTACGGGGCGATCATCTCCGGTGACGAAACCCTGGCGCGGCGCATCTTCGACCGGCTCGCCCGCGGCGTGCTGCTGACCGAACTGTGCGAACGGGTCATCTCGCCCGCGCTGTACCGGATCGGCGAGGACTGGGCTGCGGGCGGGACGACGATCGCGGCCGAGCACCGGGCCAGCGCCATCTGCGAGCGGCTCATCGCGGCCCGCACGCACCAGCCACAGGGTCGGCCGCGGGGCATCGCGGTGGTGAGTACGCCACCGGGGGAACCGCACGGGCTGCCGCCCCTGATGGCCACGGCATGCCTGCGCGAAGACCACTGGCTGGTCCATCACCTGGCGACCGACCTGCCGGTCACCGAGGTGACCGGGCTGGCCCGGCTGGCCGGCGCTAGCCTGGTGGTGCTGTCCTCGGCCACCACGAACTCGGCCCGGCTGGCCCGCGAGGAGGCGGACGAGATCACCCGGTCCGCGGCCGGGCTGCAGGTGCTGACCGGGCGGCCCGGCGACCCCCTCAGCCGGCTGCGTCAGCTGGCCCGGGCCGCCGCCGCAGGCCAGGAGCTCAGCGAAGCCTGAGCCGGCGACGCGCCCGCGGTGAGCAGCCCGAACTTCATGGCGGCAACCCACCGTCCGTACCATCGCGGGAATGGGAAGCCGTTTCATCTCGGCCGTGGCCTTTTACGGGCCGAAGACGGGGCCGCTGCGCGAACTCCTGGCCGGGGTGCAGGCCCTGATCGCCGAGCACGTCGGCGAGGGTTTCCGGCCCTATTCGCTCGAGCAGGTGCACGCCACGCTGATCGCGCTCAACGGCGTGCGCGACCCGGAAACCGGCGCCATCGTCAACGAGTACCTGCTGGCGCACGCGGGCGTGCGACGGGAGATGGACCTGCCACGGGTGATGGACATCCTGACCAGGGCCGCCCCCATACGGGTCCGTATCGGCGGCTTCCGGCCGGCCCAGGAGGCCCCCTTCACCAGTCGGGGGCAGCACTTGGCGATGAGGACCTTCTCCGTACAAGACCGGGCGTTCGTGCTGGTGGGATGGCCGGCCGACTCGCTCGCCGGGGCCGGGCGACCGCTCGATGACCTGCGGCGCGAGATGAACGCGGCCCACGTGCTGCACCGCTACCACGTCCAGGCCGCGGACGTCGACAACGACCTGCACCTCGTGGTGGGCCACCACGCCAGCGCCCGGCCCGGCGCGCTCGCGCGGGCCACGGCCGCCGTCCGGGACAAGCTGGCCGCCGACCCCGTGGACCTGACCATCGGCCTGGCCGACATCAAGATCGTCGCGGCCGACTCTCATACGCTGGCGCCACCGCTATACGTCGGCGACATCCCGGCCGCCGAGGCCACCTTGCTCGCGCTGATGTCGTAACCGGGGGCGCGGATGCGGGGAGCGTTCGGCGCGCCCCTAATAAGTCAAACAAATGGGATTGATCGATTGATCTGGTTTGATCTACTGTGGTCGGGTGACCGAGGAACCAGGCAGCGCCCCGCCGGGGTTCCTGAGGTTGGCCGGCCATCCGTTGCGCTGGCGGCTGCTGACCGAACTGGCCCGCAGCGACCGCCAGGTCCGCGAGCTCAGGGATCTGCTCGGCCAGCCGCAGAGCCTGGTTTCCTACCACCTCGGCCAGCTCAGGGCGGGCGGGCTGGTGTCCGCCCGGCGCAGCTCGGCCGACGGCCGGGACGCTTACTACCGCGTCGACCTGACCCGCTGCACCGAACTCCTGACCGAGACGGGCCGGGCTCTGCACCCGGGCCTGGGGCTGATCCCGGTGCCCGCGGATCGGGTCGGGGTGCGCACCCGCGTGCTGTTCCTGTGCACCGGGAACAGCGCCCGTTCGCAAATGGCCGAGGCGCTGCTCGGTCAGCTCGGCGGGGACGTGATCGAGGCGGCCAGCGCGGGCAGCCAGCCCAAGCCGCTGCACCCGGACGCGGTGCTGGTCATGCGCGAGCACGGCATCGACATCA
Source organism: Streptosporangiaceae bacterium (assembly GCA_049676235.1). Taxonomy (GTDB): domain Bacteria; phylum Actinomycetota; class Actinomycetes; order Streptosporangiales; family Streptosporangiaceae; genus Palsa-504. The sequence goes on along the minus strand of JBAUAY010000207.1, from coordinate 643 downwards.
GCGGGAACCGGGTCAAGCACCTGGACACGTTCGCCGGGCAGCGGTTCGGGTACGTGATCAGCCTGTGCGACCGGATCCGCGAGGTCTGCCCGGAGTTCCCCGGCCATCCGCAGATGATCCACTGGAGCATCGCCGACCCGTCCGGTGAGCAGGACACCCACCAGGCGTTCCGCCGGGTGGCGGCCGAGCTGCGGACCAGGATCGGCTTCCTGCTCGCGCTCATCGGCCACGACGCCGGCCGGGCCGGAGGTTAGCCGTGCCCGGCCAGGACCAGGTGAGCCTGGCCACAGTGCTGCGGGAGTGGGGCCGGATCGGCTGCATCGGCTTCGGCGGGCCGCCGGCACACATCGCGCTGCTGCGCCAGCTGTGCGTGGACCGCAGGCAGTGGCTGGACGCACAGGAATTCGAAGACGCCATCGGCGCCTGCAATCTGCTGCCCGGTCCGGCCTCGACCGAGCTGGCCATCTTCTGCGCCTGGCGGGTCCGCGGCCGGCTGGGCGCGCTGGCCGGCGGCCTGGCCTTCATCGTCCCCGGCCTCATCTGCATCCTCGCGCTGTCCGCACTGTTCCTGGCCGGCACGCCGCCGCTGTGGGTGAAGGGGGCCGGCGCCGGAGCGGGCGCCGCGGTTGCCGCGGTCGCGGTC
>JBAUAY010000206.1:0-15775 GCA_049676235.1 Streptosporangiaceae bacterium | reverse complement strand
CAGGTGCAGCACGCGCAGCGGCTGCCCGGCCGGCGCGGCCGCGTCGATCACGTGCCCGATCCGCCTGACGTACTCGAAGTCCAGGTAGCCGGGGTCCTCCAGGTCCACGTGCGACTGCGGCACCCCGTCGATCATCAGCATCCACGCCGCCCGCCGGTCGGCGTCCCGCAGCAGCTCGGCCCGGCCCTGAAGAGCCGGTTCCCTCCCTCGCGCCATACCGGTCATTATCGGGGGTCCCGGCGGGACCCGGCGTCAACCGGGTAGCGGCTCGATGGAACCGGCCCGGATGTGCGAGGCTGTGTAGGTACTTCTATGCCGCAGGAGGTCCGTATGGCCGTCGAGCAATCTGGAGCCAAGGCGTCGCCCGCCCAGCCCAACCCCGAGACCCCCGAGGTCGGCGAGGAAGAGCCCGGCTCGCACGCGGAAGCGGCGAAGCCCGACCTCGACGAGACGAAGCGCAAATTCCGCGAGGCCCTTGAGCGCAAGCGCGGCACGCACGCCAGCGCCGAGGCCGTGGACCACACCGGCAAGGTGCACGGTTCTCACGGCCCCGCCGCCAGCCGCCGTTCCTTCCGCCGCAAGAGCGGGGGTTAGCCCTCGGGGACGGCGCGGAGCCAGCTGCGGTCGTCGGTTAGGTAGCGGTCCAGGCGCAGCCCCGCGTCGGCGAGCACGGCCGCCAGTTCGGTGTCATCCAGGCGCCTGGCCGTGAACGTCTGCGTCCAGACCTGGTCGCCGTCCACGTACTCCATCGTGGCCGAGACCAGGTTGGGCGCCGGGCGTGACACGTCCCGCATCCGGAAGATGATCCCGTCCCTGGTGTTCTCGGCGTCCGCGGCGGCGGCGAACCAGCCCGGCGCGTGCTGCTGGATGATCACGCCGCCATCGTCGGCGAGATGGCGCCGGCAGGCGGCCAGGAACGCGGTCCTAGTCGGGATGTCATCGGTGTTGACCAGGTGCGACGCCAGCAGGACCACGTCGAAGCGGCGGCCGAGCGTCAGGTCCTCGATCCGCGCGCACACCGTCTCGGCGCCGTGCACGCGCGCCAGCATCTCCGGCGACTCGTCGACGGCGACGACTGGGTGGCCGAGCGCGACCAGCGGATGGGTGATCCGTCCGGCCCCGCAGCCCAGCTCGAGGATCCAGGCCCCGGGCCCGGCCGCGTCGTGCACGATCTCGGGCTCGTCCCTCGGGGAAATCCGCGCGTAGAAGTCAACGGCGCAGCCGTCCGGTGTGATCACTCCAGGTCCGGTTCCTGTCGGCGGTGATGGGTCGGTCATGCTCCCATTCTGCCGAACCACCCGTCCGGGCTGGTGGTCCATCCACGACGAGGGCTGCCCTAGCCGGCCCACCCCTAAGATGTAGGTATGCGCTATAGGCCCCTGGGACAGTCGGGACTGCTGGTGTCGGTTGCCGGGCTCGGCTGCAACAACTTCGGCAGCCGCCTCGACGTGGACGGGACGCGCGCCGTGGTGGACGCGGCCATAGACGCCGGGATCACTCTGTTCGACACCTCGGACACATATGGCGCAGGCGGAGGATCGGAGCGCGCCCTGGGCGAGGTCCTCGGCTCGCGCCGTGATCAGGTCGTGCTGGCTACGAAGTTCGGCGGCAAGGGCGTCGACATGGGCTACGGGCCGGCCGCCGGCGCCAAGGGCAGCCGCGCCTACATCCGGCGCGCGGTCACCGGGTCGCTGCGCCGGCTGCGCACCGATTACATCGACCTGTACCAGCAGCACGTCCCGGACCCGGTGACCCCGGTCGAGGAGACCATCGCCGCGCTGCACGAGCTGGTCGCCGAGGGCAAGATCAGGTACCTCGGCCACTCGAACTTCTCCGGCTGGCAGCTGGCCGATGCCGCGCACCTCGCGGCGCGGACCGGCCACACGCCGTTCATCTCCGCGCAGAACCACTGGTCGCTGCTCGAGCGGCAGGCCGAGGCAGAGGTCGTCCCCGCGGCTAGGCACTTCGGCCTGGGCGTGCTGCCGTTCTTCCCGCTCGCTAACGGCCTGCTCACCGGCAAGGTCAGGCAGGGCCAGGCGATACCGGCCGGGACCAGGCTGGCCGCGCGCCAGGGCTACGTGACCGAGGACAAGCTGGCCAAGGTCGAGGCGCTGATTACCTGGGCCCAGGAGCACGGCGTCACGCTGCTGGAGACCGCCATCGGCGCTCTGGCCGCCCAGCCGGGCTGCTCGTCGGTGATCGCCGGGGCGATGAGCGCCGAACAGGTCAAGACCAACGCGGCCGCCACGGACTGGACCCCGACCGCCGCCGAATTGGCCGAGATCGACGCCATCGCGCCCCCGCCGGCCGGGCCTTAGCCGTCGGCCACGGCCGTCTTGTACAGGGCTGCGGCGTTCGCGCCGAGCACGGAGGAGTACGAGATCTGGGGGGTATTGCCGCCCTGCTGGTACCCGCCGATGACGCCGATCACCGTGCCCTGCCCGGTGCTCTTGTTGACCTCGCTCAGGAACGGCCCGCCGCTGGTCCCGTCCGTGTAGCCGCCGCAGTCGAACTCGAGCTGGTCGGCCATCGGCTCCGTCAGCCCGTTCTGGCAGGTGACGGGCTGGTCCGTGGAGTTCGGGTATCCGATCACCTGCACCAGCTGGCGGCCGGCCGGCGTGCCGGTTGCGAGTTGTTCCGCCCCGGTCTCGTCCTCGACCGGCACGCTCGAGCCGGGCTGGCTGATCCGCAAGAAGGCGAAGTCGTCGTCCGGGTTGGACGAGGAGCTCCATGCCTGGTCGACGTAGACCTTGGTCACCGTCCACACGCCGTACGGCGTACGGCCGTTGTCGTACCCGGGCACGAAATCGATCGTGCCCGAGGTGCTGGTCACGCAGTGCGCGGCGGTGATCGCGAGGTCGCCGTCCGGGCTGTCGACCACGGTCGCCGTGCAGAAATGCTGGCCGAGCTTGCCTCCGGACGCCGTGTACAACGCTCCGACCGGCGGGAGACCGGCGAACGCCTGGCCGCCCGAGGTGGCGGCCAGATGCCGAACGGCCCGCACGAAGCCGGTGGCGATATCGCTCGCCGCGCCGTTGGCCGGGGTCAGCGCGACGACCGCGCCGACGGCGAGCGCGGTGAAAAGGGCCGCCCTGGTAGGTGACTGGGCGATCTGACGGGCCCGCTCGCGCGGGCCACTATGGTGGGCAGGCGCATTATCCTCGTCGCGGCCGCCTGGGTGACGCCTGGCTCGCCGCGCCATTCGCAACAGCACCTGCCCTGGTCACCCGCCTCACTACGTCCGGAATCCGGTGGGTTCGGAGGTTTTTGGACCCAGCTTCGATACTTAATTGTGATCGACAAGGGGCGACGTTACCAGAGGTAGAGGCTTCAAAGTTGGTCAGAAGTCACCATGCTGAGCTGTGGATTATCTGTGACCCGGCCGTAAGGCGACGTCAGTGCCGACCGCGCCAGGTGGCGGCGGTGGCCCAATCGCTCGCGCTCACCAGCGATCGTGCACCGTGGCGCGGAAGTACTTGTCGTACAGCCCCTCGATCGCGTCGAGTTCGACCTGCGGCAGCGGCGGAAGGCTCGCGGCCTCGGCGTTCTGCCGGGCCTGGTCGGTGCTGCGGGCACCGGGGATCACGGTCGTCACTCCCGGCTGCTGGATCACCCACCGAAGCGCCCACTGAGCCGGGGTCCCCTGGCCCGGCATCGCCCCGGTGATGGCCGTGAACTCCGCCGCGGCGTCGACGCCGGTCTCGAAGTCCACGCCGGAGAACGTCTCCCCGACGTCGAACGCCTCGCCGTGGGCGTTGTAGCTGCGGTGGTCGTCGGCGGCGAACGTCGTGTTCCGGGTGTACCGGCCGGAGAGCAGCCCGGACGCGAGCGGCACCCTGGCGATGATGCCGACCCCCGCCGCGGCCGCGGCGGGCAGCACCTGATCGAGCGGCTTGCGCCGGAACGCGTTCAGGATGATCTGCACGCTGGCCACGCCCGGGCGCGCGATCGCGGCCAGCGCCTGGTCGCAGGTTTCCACGCTCACTCCGTACGCCGCGATCCGCTCCTCGGCCACCAGCGTGTCGAGCCCGTCGAAGACGGCGTCCGAGAAGAAAACCGGGGTCGGCGGGCAGTGCAGCTGGACCAGGTCGAGCCGGTCGGTACCCAGGTTGACCCGGGACCTGTCCGTCCAGGCGCGGAAGTTCTCCAGCGTGTAATGCTCTTCGGACTGCTCGACCCGGCGGCCCATCTTGGTCGCCACCGTGACGCCCTGCCCGGCGTTGCCGGCCAGGAAGCGTCCGATGATGCGCTCGCTGCGCCCGTCGCCGTAGACGTCGGCCGTGTCGAAGAACGTGACCCCGGCCTCGAACGCCGCCTGCAGGACGGCCATCGCGTCGGTCTCGGACACGTTTCCCCAGTCCGCGCCGAGCTGCCACGTGCCGAGTCCGATGACCGAAATCGGCCTGCCTGTCCTGCCGAGAATCCGCTGTTCCATGATTCGCGATCCTACTCAGCGGGCTGTTGCCGAACGGGCGGGCCAGGACGAAGCGCGCAAAGTCGTTCGGGAGAAGAAATGAGTAAGAGCGTTGTTCCCGCCCCGGCGGCGAACCGCCCGGTGCGTTGATCAGCTACTCGCCGGGACGAATCCTGGTCCGCTGTGCGCCGCGGACCGGTAGGCGCCCGGAGTGACCCCGTAGTAACGCCGGAACCACCGGGTCAGGTGCGCCTGGTCCGCGAATCCGGCGTCGGCCGCGGCCCGGGCGGGCGAGACGCCGGCGATGAGCAGCCTGCGCGCCGCGCGCACCCGGAGTTGGCGCTGGTAGTCGCTTGGTGCGAGTCCGTAGGCCTGGGTGAAGGCCCGGTAGGCCGCGTACCGGCTGCAGCCGGCGGCTGCGGCCAGGTCCTCGGCGGTCAGGTCGGCGGCGCCGTCATGGAGGAGCTCGCGGATCCGCGCGGCGACGCGCCGGTCCGGACCCCGATCCCCGCCCTGCGCCGAGAGGGGCGTCGGCCCTCGCGCCGGGATGCGGGCCGACGCGTGCCGGGCCAAGAGCATGGCCGTCTCGGTGAGCCGCTCGTACCGTTCCAGCTCGGTGCTGTCTGAGTACTCCCCGGTGAGCGCCAGATGCAGTCCGCGGACGGACGTGGCCACCGCAGGGTCCTCGATCACCGGCGAGCGGAACAGCGGGAGCGGCATCTCGGTCAGCGAAGCGAAGAACTCTGGCCAGATGTGCACCATCCGGTAGGTGAAACCACCGTCGCCCGCCGCGTGCCCATCGTGCGGATCGTCTGGGTTGAAGGCCATCACCATGCCGCGGCCGCTTACATGGCGCCCGTGACGGCAGGTGAAAGCCTGCGCGCCGGTCTCGGTCACGCCGAACGAGTAGCTCTCGTGACTGTGCCGGTGGTACACGTGCGAGGTGAAATGCGCATGCATCGCCTCGACCGGCACGCTGTCGGCGCGCCAGTACCTGGCCCAGTCCGCGGGGGCGCTGGCCATATCCCCATCGTAGGCCGCTCCAGCGTTCAAGACCCGGTCGGCCGGACGGGCCAGACTGAGTGTGATCCGAGAGAAGGCCCATGACTGTACGATTCGACACCAAGATCGCCATCGCCGTGCGCGCCGACCTTGAGCCGTGGCAGAAGTTGAACGTCACGGCGTTCTTGGCCAGCGGCATCGCCGCCAGCACGGATGACGTCATCGGAAAGCCGTACGAGGACGGCTCCGGGAACACCTACCTGGAGCTGTTCCGGCAGCCCGTGGTGGTCTACGCGGCCGACGCCGAGACCCTCACCCAGGCGCATCAGCGAGCGCTGTCCCGGGGGATGCCGATGGCGATCTACACCATGGACATGTTCGAGACCGGCAACGATGACGACAACCGGGCTGTGGTACGTGCGGTCCCGGCGGCTGAACTACGCTTCGCCGGTCTCGCGCTGCACGGGCCGCGCAACGCCGTCGACAAGGTTTTCAAGGGCGTTACGCTGCATCCATGAGAGCAGCGCTATACAGGAGCACCGGGAAAGCGGCTGATGTCCTGCGCGTCGAGGAGGTCCCCCGGCCCGAGCCTGGACCAGGCGAGGTCTTGGTCCGGGTGTACGCCTCAGGGATCAATCCCACCGACTACAAGGCCCGGTCCGGGGCGGTCCCGCGCCCCATCGACGACTTCCAGGTTCCGCACCACGACGGCGCGGGGATCATCGAGGCGGTCGGTCCCGGGGTGGACCCCGGCCGCGTCGGCCAGCGCGGCTGGCTGTACCTGGCGGCGGCCGGCCGACGGTGGGGGACCGCCGCCGAGTACACCGTGGTACCGGAGCGCGCTGCGGTGCCGCTGCCGGACGGCGCGTCGTTCGAGCTGGGTGCCTCGCTGGGCGTGCCGGCCATGACCGCGCACTACTGCCTGTTCTGCGACGGTCCGGTGAACGGCCAGATCGTACTGGTGGCCGGAGGTGCAGGATCTGTCGGCCACTTCGCCATTGAATTGGCCAAACGAGCCGGGGCTCGTGTCGTCACGACCGTGAGCAGCACAGAAAAGGCGGCGCTGGCCGAGAAGGCAGGCGCGGATCTAGTGGTGAACTACCGTTCGCCGGGTGCCGCGGATCAGATCAAGGCGTTCGGTCCCGTCGACCGGATCATCGAGGTGGCGCTCGGAGCGAACCTCGAACTCGACCTGGCGGTGATCAGGCCGCACGCCACGATCGTGACCTACGCAGCCGAGGCCGCCGACCCTGCGCTGCCGGTGCGGGCCTGCATGACGGCTAACCTCACCCTGAAGTTCGTCCTGCTTTACGGCGTGCCGATGACCGCGCTCGACCAGGCGGCCGCCGACATCACCGCCGCGCTGGCCGCGGGCGAGCTTACCGGCCTGCCGGGCCGCAAGATCCCGCTGGCCGACATCGCCGCGGCGCACGAGGCCGCCGAGAGCGGCGTCGCTGGCAAGGTCATCGTCACCCCGTAGGAGCAGGGCAACGCCGATAGAAGTACCGTGCCTGCCGGGGGAGTGCCCGCGAACGGCGCGTGGGCGGGGTCGCGCGCCAGAGGCTACTTCCCCGGGAGGCTACTTCTTCGTGAAGACCCCGGTGTGATTGGTTCCGCCCCAGAAGACCTTGGTGCCCACCCGGTCGCGTCGGCCGCTGCCGTCACACGTCCGGCAACGCCGGTACGAGCCTTTGTAGATACCGCCGAAGTGTCTGCCGGTCATATTGCAGGTTGGACACTTCCTGAGCGGGTGGATGCGCGTCGAGATCGCGTAGCCGACGGCAACAATGGCAATAAGAATTACGACTACCATGCCTGGCACTCCTTACTGACCCACGCCAGAACCGCCCGTAGCCCTGACCGCCTTACACACGGGCCGGGTAGCGGGATTCCGGCGAGAGTTGACCACCGCCGTGAGTACCGGAGCTGGATCTCACCCCCAGTATTGACTCACTAGCACAGAGGAATACACTCTGGTTAGATACGCGAAGAATTTTGTCATGACAGCTACCGCAATGAGCGTGATTACCTCATTTTGACTGGCATATCATCCAGGTCAGCGGTATGCGCTCATGCCCAGCTTCACCGCGAGGCCGATCCCGCACAGGCTGACGACGACCCGGAACGGCCCAGCGGGTACCTTCCTGGCAATCTTCGGGCCGAGCCATCCGCCAACCAGGAAGCCCGCCGCGAGCGGCACCACAAACGCCCACCTGACGTCACCGAACAACGCGAAGCACACAGCGGCCAGGGCATTTGCCATCCCAGAAACAGCGTTCTTCACCGCGTTCACTTTGACCAGCGATTCGCTAATCATCATGCTCAGTACCACGAGCAGCATGACTCCCGCCGCGGCACCGAAATAACCGACGTACATAGCGACCGCGAAAAGCGCTATGCCCTGACCCAGGCGGTCCCCGCCGTCCGCGGCCGGGGACAGCCCCTTGATCCTGGGCTGGACGAGGAGTACCAGCGAGGCGCCGCCGATCAGAACCGGTACCACGACGGTGAAGGTACTCGCCGGAGTCAGCAGCAGTACCGTCGCCCCGGCCGCGCCGCCGAGCGCCGTGATGATCCCGAGCCGGAGCACGCGCTGGCCTTGGCCCGCCAGCTCCGGCCGGGAACTGGCGACCGACCCAGCCCCGGTGAGCACGAGCGAGACGGTGTTGGTCATGTTCGCGCTGAGCGGCGGCACCCCGAGCGCGAGCAGCACCGGGTAGCTGACCAGTGAGGCGATGCTCACCACCGTGCTGAAAATACCGCCGAGTGTTCCGGCGGCGAGCAGCACGAGCACCTCAGAGAACGTCATCCAAAGTCAGCATCGCGCACCCACTCCCGCCCCGCACCTCCAGAAGCCCCCACCCGGGTGTGATCCGCATCGCATCCGCTTCGCCCCCGTCCCGCCCCGTCCCGCCTCGCCCTCCGTCCCGTCCCGCCTCGCCCCCGTCCCGTCGCGTCCCCGTCCCGTCGCGTCCCGTCCCCTCCACTTCACCGTCCCGGGTCCGCCTCATCCCATCCCCGGTCCTGGCGCCGCGCTGAGCCGGCTCGATGTTCCATCGAGCCGGGTGTCCGGAAGGCTCGGGGCACCCCAGGCTGGGTCTGGTCACCTCCGTTCGCCCAGGGCATAGATACTTTGAGATCAAATGATTTGACTTGGAAATAGCTGGGGTGAAGACTGGCGGGGTGAGTGAGGCGGACGTTGCCGGGCCGGAAGGGTCGGTGCCGGAGTGCGGACCTGGTTCGGGGCAGGGCCACGCGGGATGGTTCTGGGGAGACCCGTCGGACGGGCCGCCCGCGGATGCGCCGCTGCACGTCCTGCTGCTGGCCGCGTCCAGGATCATGGGCGCGTTCTACGCGGGCACGCTGACGCAGGCCGGACTGCGGATCAGCCCGGCCGGGCTCGGCGTGCTGCGGGTGCTGCAGGCCGGAGACGGGCTCAAGTCCAGCGACGTCGCGGCCCGGGGCTGGTCGTCGCCGGGGACGCTGACGTCGGTCGTGAACACGCTCGTCCGCGAGGGATACGTTGAGCGCCGCAGTGACGCCGGTGACCGGCGGGTGGTCCGGCTGTTCGTGACCGACAGGGGCCGCCAGGTCGTCGAGGACTACTTCTCGCTAGCCGGCCCGTGCTGGCGGGATGCCTTTGATTTCGTGGACCCGGCCGACGAGCCGGTGATCCGTAAGTTCTTCATCGACATGATCGGGCAATTCAGCGAGCGGATTAGGAAGGAGCGCGGCAAGTGACGCAGGACGTCAGGTTGTCGTGGCGCGGAAACTGGGGGTGTCAACCGAAGTTGACACAGATCGCTTGTCAACGTAGGTTGACGTCATGACGGACGCAGCCGGGCTCGCGATACATACCGAGGATTTGCGCAAGACATATAAGTCGTCACGCGGGGACGTGCCCGCGGTCCGCGGCATCGATCTGTCCGTCGGCTCCGGCCAGTTCTTCGGGCTGCTCGGGCCGAACGGTGCGGGCAAGTCCACGACCATCGGCATGCTCACCACCCTGGTCTTGCCCACCGGCGGACGAGCTTGGGTAGCCGGCCTGGACGTGGTGGCCGACCCGGTCGGGGTGAAGCGCAGGATCGGCGTGGTGACCCAGAACAACACCCTCGATATGCAGCTGACGGTGGCCGAGAACCTCGAGTTCCGAAGCCGGTTCTTCGGCCTGGGGCTGCGCGAGGCATCGCGCCGCGCCAGCCAGCTGCTCGAGGTGTTCGGGCTCGCGGACCGGCGCAAGGCGATGTCCACCGACCTGTCCGGCGGGCAGGCCAAGCGGCTGCTGATCGCGCGGGCTCTGGTGCACCGGCCGGACGTCCTGTTCCTGGACGAGCCGACCGCCGGACTCGACCCGCAGACCAGGGTGAACCTGTGGGACATCCTGCGCGTGCTGCACGCCGAGGGGCAGACCATCCTGCTGACCACGCACTACATGGAGGAGGCCGAGGCGCTGTGCGAGCAGATCGCCGTGATCGACCACGGCGAGGTGCTGGCCTCGGGCACCGTGAACGAGCTGAAAGAAGGGGCGGGCGCTGAGACGGTGATCACGGTCAGATACGAAGCCCCGGTCCCCGGTGACATGACCGAACGGGCCCAGCTGGCTGGCCGTCCCGGCGTCAGCAAAGTGGAAGCCGACGGCGACTACGTCCGGGTCTTCACCCGCGAGCCAGAGGGCGTGCTCGGCGAGCTGGTGACTGCGGGTTCCGCGGCCGGGCTGACCGTACGTGACGCCACTCAGCTCAAGCCCAGCCTGGAGACCGTGTTCCTTACCCTGACCGGACGGGAGTACCGCGAGTGACCATCACCACCAGAAAAGCCCCGCCCGTGGCGACAGAACACCCCGGGGTTCCCTCGCCGTCTGAGATCGCCGCCCTGATCGCCGATGCGCCTGTGCCACGGCCGACCCTGGTCAAGACGTTCAACGCCATGATGGCCAGGGAGTTCCGGGTGCTGCGGCGCAACGCGGTCGCCACCTTCACCCGGGCCGTCATGCAGCCGCTGCTTTTCGTCTTCGTCTTCGCCTACGTGTTCCCCAAGATCGGCGGCGGCTTCAATCTCGGCGGGGGAGCGGCAACCTCCACTGCCGGGGGCAGCATCAACTTCGCCACTATCCTGGTGCCGGGACTGATGGCCTCCATGCTGCTCATGCAGGGCATCATGGCCGTGACGTTCCCGCTAGTGATGGAGTTCTCCTGGCAGCGCACGATCGAGGACCGGGCGCTCGCTCCCGTTCCGATCCGGGTGCTGGCCATCCAGAAGATCGTGGCGGGCGCGGTCCAGGCGTTCCTCGGCGCGTGTATCGTCTTCCCGATCGTGCTGCTCGTGCACGCGCCGGGTCAGGCTCCGCATGTGCACGTAACCAACTGGGCCCTGTTCATCTTCATCCTGGTCACGGCGTCACTGCTCACCTCCTCGCTCGGGCTGCTGCTCGGTACGATCATGGATCCGCGCAAGATGCAGATGCTGTTCGCCGTGATCCTGCTGCCCGCCACCATGCTTGGCTGCGTCTACTATCCCTGGGCGGCACTGCAGAACATCCGCTGGCTGCAGATCGCGATCCTGGTCAATCCCATGGTCTACATGTCCGAGGGCCTGCGGGCCGTGCTCACTCCCGTGCTCCCGCACATGCCGATGTGGGCCGTGCTGCTCGCGCTCGTCGGCGGCACGGTGGTCTTCGGCTACCTGGGCACCCGCACCTTCACCAAGCGCGTCCTCAACTAAGATCAGGGCCGAGGGAGCTACGGGGGCCCCTCGGCTCCGGGGCCTCGCCTTGGGGACGGGGAAGCCGGTTGTGTCGGCGCGGGGAATACCGCTGAACGCCCCGGTGCTGTTAAGCTGAGACGCTGACCAGCTCGGTACTCGGGTACCGGGCGCGCAAAGCGGAGGACCACCTCCCACCCAGTCGGCCCGGTACGGGCAGGCGGGTCTGGCCAGACGTCCCGGTGGACGGTGCGTGATAGTGCGCACGGACGCCGGGTATTCGCTGGCATGGCGCATCCCTCTGAGGGTTTATGGGGGTCGCGCCGTTGTTGTGGTTGCCCCGCTGAGCGCATCGCTCGCGGGGTTTTCTCGTGTCCGGGGCATTCGCCCGCGACCGAGAGAAGTCCCGGGCCTGGTCGGCAAAGCCGCCGCCGGAAGCACCGGCGGCGGAGATGAGGCTCAAGGAGGTCACATCAGCACCGAAGCACGTATCAACGAGCGCATCCGTTCTCCCGAAGTCCGGCTGGTCGGGCCCCAGGGGGAACAGATCGGGATCGTCTCGGTCAACGACGCACTCAAGCTGGCACAAGAGGCCGATCTCGACCTGGTCGAGGTCGCACCCACTGCGCGGCCACCGGTCTGCAAGCTCATGGACTACGGAAAGTTCAAGTACGAGTCCGCGGTCAAGGCCAGGGAGTCACGCAAGAACCAGACGCAGACGATCGTCAAGGAGATCAAGCTGCGCCCGAAGATCGATCCGCACGACTACGGCACCAAGAAGGGCCACGTCGAGCGGTTCCTCAAGGCGGGCGACAAGGTCAAGGTGACGATCATGTTCAGGGGACGTGAGCAGTCGAGGCCCGAGCTAGGCTTCCGTCTGCTGCAGCGCCTCGCTGGCGACGTTGAAGAGCTCGGCTTCGTGGAGTCGCAGCCCAAGCAGGACGGGCGGAACATGATCATGGTGATCGGGCCGCACCGGAAGAAGAGCGAAACAAAGGCGCACACGGCAGGCCAGGCCCAGAACCGGTCGGTGCCAAGCCCGCGCGCTGCCGCAGCAGCGGCTCCGGAGCCGGCGGCGAGTGAGCCCGCCGCCGACGGCGCCACGGTACCGGGTCCGGCCTAGCCGGTAGCAGCACCCGGCGGCAATAAACCCCGGCGCATGCGCCGGGGTCGGTTACTGCTGCGCGCCTGGGAGGCGCGCAGCCACAGAAATGGAGACGACGGCCACCATGCCGAAGATGAAGACACACAGCGGCACCGCGAAGCGGTTCCGGCTGACCGCCACCGGCAAGGTGATGCGCCGCCGCGCCAACCGAGGCCATCTGTTCGAGCACAAGTCGTCCCGCGTGACGCGGCGGCTCTACGGGGAAGTGCAGGTCGCGCCGAGCGACCTCAAGGAGATCAAGAAGCTGCTGGGCAAGTAGCCCGGCCCGCGCGAGGGAGACAGAACGATGGCACGCGTGAAGCGGGCAACCAACGCCCACAAGAAGCGCAAGGTTGTCCTCGAACGGGCCAGCGGCTACCGGGGACAGCGGTCCCGGCTGTACCGCAAGGCCAAGGAGCAGGTCCTCCACTCGATGACCTACGCCTACCGCGACCGCAAGGACCGCAAGGGCAACTTCCGGCGGCTGTGGATCCAGCGGATCAACGCCGCGGCCAGGGCGAACGGCATGACCTACAACCGATTCATCCAGGGCCTGCGGATAGCGGGTGTCGAGGTCGACCGGCGGATGCTCGCCGAGCTCGCCGTGGCCGACGAGGCGGCGTTCTCGGCCCTGGTTGAGGTGGCGAAGAAGGCGCTTCCCGACGCCGCCGGGTCTGCGGCCGCCTAGGTGCGGGGCACCGCATCGCCTGACACCGGATATACCGGCGCGCACTCGCCGCGGCTCAAGGCCGCACGGCGCCTGACCAAACGTGCCTTCCGCCAGCGTGAGCGGGCCTTTCTCGCCGAAGGCCCGCAAGCGGTGGCGGAGGCTTTTCACTGCGGAGCCCGCGTCACCGACTTGTTCGTGACCGTGCCCGCACGGAGCAAGCATCACGACCTGATCACCGCGATGGCCGGGGCGGGCATATCGGTGCACGTCGTTAGCGGCGAGATCATGGACGAACTGGCCCAGACGGTAACCCCGCAGGGCCTGCTGGCCGTTTGCGGCTTCATCGACGTCCCGCTCAGCGAGATCATCACGCCCGCGCCGAGCCTGGTCGCACTGCTGGCCAACGTCCGCGATCCAGGAAACGCTGGCACCGTGCTGCGCACCGCCGATGCGGCAGGCGCGCGCGCCGTGGTCTTCGCCGACGCCTCGGTCGACCCCTACAACGGCAAGTGCGTGCGCGCGTCGGCGGGCAGCCTGTTCCACCTGCCCGTGGTGGCCGGAGCCGGGCTCGAGGACGCCGTCGCCGCCCTGCGCGACGCCGGCCTTCGGATCGTGGCCGCGGACGGCCGCGCCGGACGCTCGCTTGACGACCCCGAGGTGCAGTCCCGGCTGGCCGGACCCACCGCCTGGGTGTTCGGTAACGAGGCGTGGGGACTACCGCCCGAACTCGTCGCACTGGCCGACGAGCCCGTGGCGGTGCCCATTTACGGCCGGGCCGAGAGCCTCAATCTAGCCGCCGCCGCTGCGGTGTGTCTCTATGCGTCCGCGCGTGCGCAACGAGTACACCGTGAAGAGGGAACGGGGAGGTGAGTGGAGGAAAAGATGGTACGTGAGTAAGCGACTGATGGCTTAGGGTATTTAGGCTACAAGATAGAGAATTAACGTCTCAGGACTGTCACAAAGCCGGTATACGCGCTAGAGTCTGATCACAATCCGTCACCCAAACCGTGACCACTTCCGGCCGCCGGATGATCGCAGTGCGGCCACGCCGGACGGAGGCTTCGCTGCAGTGGACGAGCTCATATCGAGCCGGGCGTCATCCGCCCCGCAACCGGCCAGCAAGCCTACGGACCGCGAGACCGCTAACAGTCAGGCTTCCGGCGTCAGCCCGTTTCCCAAAGGTCCGGTTCCGATCGGGAGCCTGGTGTGCGCGGACGAGCTTCCGGATGGGGTAGTGGTCGCCGACGAGGTCGGCCGCATCGTCGTCTTCAACCGGGTCGCCGCTCGCCTGACCGGGCTGGATTCGTCCGAGGTCATCGGCAAGTTCGTGTTCGATGTGCTTCCGCTCCGCGACGCCGATAACCGGGACTGGTGGGTGTACGCCGATCCGTACCACGGCCTGCCGACCCGGACCCGTCACCCTGAGCGATCGCTGTACCTGGCAGACGGCACCGAAATCCTGGTCTCCGTCGGCTACGTCCGCGGCCCCCGGGCGGTCCGGGGGGGCCGAGGGGGTCTGGGGGAAACGGTTTCCCCCCAGGATCGGGAGGTTCCGGGGGGTCGCCCCCCCGGGCTAGCACTAAAGCGGCTGGTCATCAGCCTGCGCGGCACGCAGCAGCGGGAACGGCTGGAACGCAGCCGCGCCGAGCTCGTCTCCACCGTCGCGCATGAGCTGCGCTCCCCGCTGACCAGCGTGAAGGGCTTCACCGCCACGCTGCTGAACAAGTGGGGCCGGTTCACCGACGACCAGAAGCGCGTGATGCTGGAAACGGTGAACGCCGACGCCGACCGGGTGACCAGGCTCATCACCGAGCTGCTCGACGTGTCCCGGCTCGAGTCGGGCCGGATGGAGGTCCACCGGCAGCTGGTCGACCTGCCCGACCGGGCCAGGAAGATCATCGCGGGCCGCGTGGCCGCGGGCGACGCCGAGGACCGGTTCCGGCTCGAGGTCCTGGGCGGCCTGCCGGAGACCTGGCTGGACGCCGACAAGATCGACCAGATCCTCGGCAACCTGGTGGAAAACGCCGTCCGGCACGGGGCTGGTATCGTAACGATCGTGGTGGAACCGGCGCATCTGGACGGCGAAGAGGGAGAACTCGACGCGGTGGCCGTTTCCGTACGTGACCAGGGCGAGGGCATCTCGCCGGACGTAGCGCCCCGGGTGTTTCGTCAGTTCTGGCGCGGCAAGCGCCGTGGCGGCACCGGTCTGGGCCTGTACATCGTCAAGGGTCTCGTCGAGGCACACGGCGGCACGATCGGTGTGTGCCGCGCGCCCGGCGGCGGCGCCGAGTTCCGATTTATCATGCCCGCGGGGACACCTACCGTCTAAGGGCGACACCTCAGGGCAACGCGTGACGACTCGGTACGGTAATCTCCCTTCGGGCTATCCAGCACAGCGCTCGGCTCCGGGCCGCACAGGCGGGGACGCTAGGCGGGGCCGGCGCTAACCCTCTGGTGCGTCAAGGTTGACACGACGCTGCCACCCACGCCCGTTCGGCAGAAAAACCGCCGGAACCCCAGCTAAGGTACGGCCCGCAGGAAGCAGGACCCATGTCCGCACCGAACAAGAGTTACGACCCCAAGGCAGTGGCCGCGCTGGCGCCTGACGAGGTAGCCCGCGTCCTGGATGAGGCCCTTGCCGCGGTCGCCGCCGCCGGGACCCTCGACGAGCTGAAGGCCGCGCGGATCGCGCACGAGGGTGACCGCGCGCCGCTTTCCCTGGCTAGCGCGGAGATCGGCGCGCTGCCGCCCCAGGCCCGCGCCGAGGCGGGTCGACGGGTCGGCGCGGCCCGTGGTCGGCTCCGTGAAGCGTTGCGCGAGCGCCAGGTCCAGTTGGCGGCCGAAC
>JBAUAY010000205.1:0-3249 GCA_049676235.1 Streptosporangiaceae bacterium | reverse complement strand
CGCACCGCGGACACCACCTCGATGCCCCGGTGGCGGGCCGCCTCCATGAAGTCGATGACCGACTCGCCGGGATAGCCGAACACGTGCCGTACCCCGGCCGCGTGCACGTACCCGGCGAGCAGGGCCGCCGTGGACTCGGGAGCGGATTCGGGCCGTTGCGCCATCGCCCCATTGTCCATGCAGCGCAGCCGGGGCGGGCACCGAGGACCGTTCGGCCCCATGGAAGACCAGTGGGGCAACGGCGGGCCGGCCGGGCGCGGCGGCCGGCCGGAGCGGGACCGGGGCGGCAATGATACAGGCCGGCTCAATACGCATTTAACAGTTCCGGGGTTATCGTGAAACATATGTAAACCGGCAGCCAGGGGGGCATGATGTCGGAGTTTCTCGCCGCCTATCCGGATTACGCGACTACCTCCAGGCTCGATAACCTGCGCGCCGCCGAATACTCCTACCTCGACGCGGGCGGGCATACCTACCTCGACTACACCGGCGCCGGGCTCGCCGCGGACGCGCAGCTGCGCGCACGCGCAGCGGCTGCGCGGCGGATGTTTCGGCAACCCGCACTCGGAGAGCCCGACCTCCCGCGCGTCCACCGAGCTCATCGAGCAGGCCCGGGCGGCGGTACTCAGCTATTTCAACGCGTCGCCCGGCGAATACACGGCCATCTTCACGCCGAACGCCACCGGCGCGTGCCGCCTGGTCGGCGAGGCCTATCCATTCCGGCCCATATCACGCCTGGTGCTCACAGCGGATAACCACAATTCGGTGAACGGCATCCGGGAGTTCGCCCGCGCCCGCGGCGCGGCGACCAGCTACATCCGGCTGTCCCCGGCCGACCTGCGGGTGGCCGGCGAGGACGTGACCGCCGCGCTCGGGCGCGGCCCACGCCGATCCAGGCACCTCGGGCTGTTCGCCTACCCGGCGCAGAGCAACTTCAGCGGCGTCCAGCACCCGCTCGGCTGGGTGGACCAGGCCCAGGCGGCCGGCTATGACGTGCTGCTCGACGCGGCCGCGTTCGTCCCGGCCAGCCGGCTCGACCTGAGCGCGGTCAAGCCCGAGTTCGTGACGGTGAGCTTCTACAAGATGTTCGGCTACCCCACCGGAATCGGCTGCCTACTGGCCCGGCGGGACGCGCTGGCCCGGCTGCGCCGCCCGTGGTTCTCCGGCGGCACGATCGTGGGCGCGAGCGTACAGGGCGGCTGGCACCGACTGACCGACGACGAGAGCGCGTTCGAGGATGGCACGCTCAGTTTCCTCGCCATCCCCGACGTCACGACCGGCTTGGCGTGGATCAGCGACATCGGCATCGACCTGGTCCACCGGCGAGTCGGTAACCTGACCAGCTGGCTGCTCCACGGCCTGGCGAGCCTGAAGCACGGCAACGGCGTCCCCATGGTCCGCTTGTACGGCCCAGGGCCCGGACTGTTGCGCGGCGGAACCGTGGCGTTCAACTTCCTCGATCCCAGCGGCGCGGTGGTGGACGAGCGCGCAGTGGCCCGCGACGCCAGCGCGGCGGGCATCTCGTTGCGGACCGGCTGCTTCTGCAACCCGGGCGCGGGCGAGTCGGCGTTCGGGCTGAGCCAGCAGGACCTGGGCGCTGCATGGTGGCACGGCGGCCCGCAGCGCGACCTGCGCACTATCGACGACTACCTGGAACTGGCCGGGCTGCCGAGTGGCGGCGCCGTCCGCGTGTCGCTGGGCCTGGTGTCTAATCTCTGCGACGTCGAGCGCTTCCTGGACTTCGCCGAGCGGACTTATCGTGACACCGAGCCTGACCGGGCCGGCCTGCCGCCGCGGCTTCGGTGCTGACCCGGGACCCGTGTTTTTGGGCCACGGGCGGGCGTGTCGCCGCGAGGTTGGCCACCCACGGTGAGATTATCGCTGCATATGGTTGCAGTCTTGTTGCTTACCGGACTCCTGCTCGGCATCGTCATCGGGGCAGCGATCGGATACCTATACGCTCGCGGTCGGCTCGCCGCCGCCGCCGCGGACCTGTCCGGCCGGGCCCGCGCCGCGGACGAGCGGGCGCGTGCCGCCGACGAGCGAGCCAGGATGATCGAGTGCAGCTCGGCCGAACGGGCCGCGCTCGTCGAGGGCCAGCTCGCGGAGCGGTTCCAGGCCTTGTCCGCGCAGGCACTTGACGCGAGCACCTCACGGTTCCTCGAGGTCGCCGAGGGCCGGCTGCAGGCGGCGAACGCCAACGCGTCCAGCGAACTGGAGATCCGCCGTGCGGCGGTCGAGCATCTCGTCGGGCCCCTGCGGGAAACCCTGGCCCGGGTCGAGGAGCAGCTGCGGGAGTCCGACGCGGCCCGGACCCAGTCGCACGCCGCGCTGGCCGAGCAGGTCGCCTTCGCGCGCCAGAGCTCGGAGCAACTGCGTGCCCAGACCCAAGCGCTGGTCACCGCGCTGCGGCGGCCGGAGGCTAGGGGCCGCTGGGGTGAGCTGCAGCTGCGCCGGGTGGTCGAACTGGCCGGGATGAGCGCCCGCTGCGACTTCGACGAGCAGGTCGCCGTGGCCACGCCGGACGGCACACTACGCCCGGACATGGTGGTGCGGCTGGCCGGCGGCAAGAACATCGTGGTCGACTCCAAGGTCTCGCTCGCGGCGTATCTGGAGGCCGCCGAAACCGACGCCGACGACGTGCGGACAGCGCGGATGGACGCGCACGCCCGGCACGTGCGCGAACACGTGGACCGGCTGGCGGCCAAGGCGTACTGGGCAGCGCTGAGTCCGTCGCCGGAGTTCGTGATCCTGTTCATCCCCGGCGAGGCCTTCCTGGCCCCGGCGCTGGAGCGTGACCCCGGGCTGCTCGAGTACGCGCTCACCCGCAAGGTGCACATCGCCACCCCCACCACACTGGTCACGATGCTGCGTACCGCGCAGTACGCCTGGCAGCAGGCGGCGCTGGCCGAGAACGCCCGCGCCGTGTTCGACCTCGGCCGTCAGCTCTACGAGCGGATCTCCGGGCTGGGCGGGCACGTGGACCGGCTGGGCCGCGCGCTGGCCAAGGCGGTGTCGACGTACAACCAGACGGTCGGCTCGCTGGAGAGCCGGGTGCTGCCCAGCGCCCGCAAGCTCAGCGAGCTCGGCGTGGTCGACGGGGAGCTCACCGCGCCGGCCGTGGTGGAGGAGACGGCCCGGGCGCTGTCCGCGCCCGAGCTGGCAGCCGGATCTGAGATGGTAGCTGCCCTGATCGACCCGGCTGAGGTCAGCCTGGTGCGTGCCGCTCGATGACGCAGACCCGGACGC
>JBAUAY010000204.1:0-1969 GCA_049676235.1 Streptosporangiaceae bacterium | reverse complement strand
GGGTCGGCCAAGTGCTCCAACGAGGAGGCCTACCTCTTCCAGAAGCTGATCAGGACCGGTTTCCACACCAACAACGTCGACCACTGCACCCGGCTGTGCCACGCCTCCAGCGTGGCGGCGCTGTTCGAGGGGATCGGCTCCGGCGCGGTCTCCACCACCTACGGCGACGTGATCAACGCGGACGTGGCCATCGTCACCGGGAGCAACTCCACCGCCAACCATCCGGTCGCGTCGACCTTCTTCAAGCAGGCCCGCCGCCGCGGCACGACGATCATCTACATCGACCCGCGGGCCGACAAGATGGCCGACCACGCCGACATCTACTGCCAGCTCAAGCCGGGTACCGACGTGGCCTTTTACAACGGCGTGATGCACGAGATCATCCGGCTGGACCTGGTCGACCACGACTACATCGCCCGGCGGACGACGAACTTCGAGGCTCTGGCCAAGACCGTTCGGGATTATCCGCCCGAACGGGCCGAACAGATCACCGGGGTGCCCGCCGACCTCATCCGGCGGGTGGCCCGCACCTGGGGGGAGGCCGGCGCCGGAGTGATCTTCTGGGGGATGGGGATCTCCCAGCACACGACGGGCACGGACAACGCCCGCTGCCTGATCGCGCTGTGCGCGATCACCGGCAACATCGGGCGCCCGGGTAGCGGGCTGCATCCGCTGCGCGGGCAGAACAACGTGCAGGGCGCCTCGGACATGGGCCTGGTCCCGATGTTCTACCCCGACTACCAGAAGGCCGACGACCCCGGCGTGAAGGCCAGGTTCGAGCGGGCGTGGGGAACCGGCGACCTCGACCCGAAGCGGGGGCTGACTGTCACCGAGATCATCGGATCCGCGCTCAAGGGCGGCGTCCGCGGCATGTACATGCTGGGCGAGAACCCGTTCCTGTCCGACCCGAACATCAACAAGGTCCGCAAGGCGCTGGCCGCGCTAGAGTTCCTGGTCGTGCAGGACATCTTCCTGACCGAGACGGCCGAATTCGCCGACGTCATCTTGCCGGCCTCGTCTTACCTGGAGAAGGACGGCACCTACACCAACACCGACCGCCGCGTCCAGCTCGGGCACAAGGTCCTCGATACGCCCGGCGAGGCCCGGGTCGACTGGCAGGTCGTCCAGGACATCGCCAACCGGATGGGGCTCGGCTGGGACTACGGCTCGCCGCGGGAGATCTTCGAGGAAATGGTCTCGGTGATCCCCAGCTACGCCAACCTGACGTACGACAACCTGGGGCCGGGCGGCAAGCTGTATCCGAACCCGGATCCCGAGCACAGCGACGGGACCGTGGTCATGTTCGGCGAGCGGTTCAACACCAATGACGGGCTGGCCCACCTGGTGCCGGCCGAGTGGCTGCCGGCCAAGGAACTGCCGAGCGAGGAGTACCCGTTCGTGCTCAACACCGGCCGGATGCTCGAGCACTGGCACACGGGCTCGATGACCCGCCGGTCCTACGCGCTCGACGCCATCGCGCCTAAGGCCCTGGTCTTCGTCCACCCGGCCGACGCCACCGGCCTCGGCCTGGCCGACGGCGACCTGGCCCGGGTGACCTCCCGGCGCGGGGCCATTGAGCTGGAGGTGAGCGTCTCGCACCGCGAGGCCCGCGGTAACTGCTTCATCCCGTTCCATTTCCGCGAGGCGGCGGCCAACCTGCTGACCATCGACGAGATCGACCCGGTCGGCAAGATCCCGGAGTTCAAGTTCTGCGCGGTCCGGATCGAAGCGGTGCGGACCGAAGCGGGCCATGCCTGACGTCGCGCCCCCGGTACCCGGCGTCGAGGCTCGGGCCGGCAAATTCCCCGGGCCGAGCCTGATCCCGGCCCTGCACGCCATCCAGGAACGGGTGGGCTGGCTGCCCCGCGAGGAACTGGTGGCGCTGTCCCGCGAGGTGCACCGGCCGCTGTACGAGATCGAGGGGCTGATCTCGTTCTATCCGCACTTCCGGACCACGCCGCCCGAACGG
>JBAUAY010000203.1:0-6395 GCA_049676235.1 Streptosporangiaceae bacterium | reverse complement strand
GCCCCGCCTCGTGCGCAGCGCGCCCGCGCTCAGCTGCGGGCCGCCCTGGCGGGAGAAGACCGCGTGGATGCGCTGCACCCAGGCGGTGTGCTCGGCCCGCAGATCGTGATACAGCCCCCGGCCGCGCCGGGCATTCCAGGATGCGGCCGGGGCGGGACCCAGCACTCCGGCAGCCGGCCGTCGGCCAGCAGCCGCCGCAGGTGCGCCGAGTCGGTCTTGTCGGTCTTCGCGGGCGCATCGGCCGGGCGCTGCAGGCGGTCAATCTCGAAGACTGCGCCCGTGATCTGTGCGGGTCGCTGTCGAAGGGGCTGCGTCAGCGGGTCGCGCTGGCCCGGGCGCTGCCTAGCGACCCGGCCGTGCTGTTGCTCGACGAGCCGACCTCCGGGCTTGACCCCGCAGCCAGCTCCGACATTCTGTCGCTCGCCGAGTCCCACCATTCGCTAGAGGACATCTATCTCAAGCTGATCGACGAGGACGTGGAGGCCAGGAGCCGATGAGCTTCAGCTGGACGCGGGTCGGCGCGATCCTCCGCAAGGAGCTGCGGGACTACCGGCGCAACCGCACCGCACAGCTGCGGGACCTGGTTCACGCCGGCTACCAGGCCAACTGGTTCTGCTTCATCGCGTCGCACGTGACCGGGCATGCCGCCGAACTCGACCGCCAGACCACGCGGCGCCTGCTCGCTCTCCCCGGCGATCTGTGGCTGGACGTCTGCGGCGACGGCCTCGACGACGACGAGGACGACGGCTAGCCAGACCGGCACAGACCCAATCGCGACCCACGGCGTCAGCTTCAAGCACATATCAGCCCCTTCTGTACCGGCAGCCGTGAGTTCTGCAACACATCAAATACCCCGCATAACGATGCCTCTTTGTGTCAAGTGACCCGGGCGGCCTTTTTTCTGGCGCGTGAGGTGGTCTTCTTGGGCCGTGATCGTAGGGTGGGGGCAGGTCCGGGAGTGGCTTGGCCGAAGAGCTGGCGTTCGGGGTGTGAGCCGGCCGCGCTGGCGACAGAGTCGTTCCCCGGTTGCCCTCCCAGACCCTGGGCACTGCTTGCGGCGGCGCGGGCGGCGTCGGCCTTGAGGTGCTTGCAGATGGCGTCGCTGATCTGCCGCTTGAGAGCGCGCAGCGCTTCTTTGCCGGTCTTGCCCTCGGCGATCTTCTTGTCGTAGTAGGCGCGGCCGTCGCTGTGCCGGTAGCGGATCTGGGTGACCGCGGCCATGTGGATCGCGTGGTTCAGGCGCCGGTTCCCGCGCATTGACAGGCGGTAGATGATGCGATTGCCGGAGGACACCTCGATCGGCGCGGTGCCGTTATAGGCGGCGAAACAGTCCCGGCCGCGGAACCGGGACACGTCGCGGACATCACCGGTCACAGTCGCGGCGATGACCGGGCCGACTCCGAAGACCTTGGTCAGGGACGTGCCCGAGGCGCGGACCGCGACCGCCAGCTTCTTCCTCGTCTCCCGTAGCAGGGCATCGACGTGGCGCAGGTCGGCTACGAGCTCGGCTGCCAGTTCGGCGCGGGCCTGGGCCACGGCGCCGCACGGCTCGGCCTCCTCCAGGATCGCAGCTGCGTGAGCTGCGTATATCTCCTTGCTGACACCGCCAGGCACCAGTTCGCACAACGCGGCGTGGAGCCGGCAGGCGACCTGGTTCCGGGTCCGGCTCAGATCACGATGCCGCTTGGCCCAGATCTTCAGCACTGCCGCATGGTCATCGGGCCTGACCGGCAGGCACGACGGTGAGCGCAGCGCCGCGATGGCGACCGAGCGTGCATCGTTGGGATCGTTCTTGTTCACCGCTCCGGTGGCCAGCAGCCGGACCCGGGCGGCCAGCTTGGGCTGCACGTCCAGCACCTGTTCCCCGGCCGCCACCAGCTCCTGGGCCAGCAGGTGACCCAGGCCGCCGGCGCCCTCCACCGCCCAGGTCCGCTCCGGCCAGGACTTCGCCCAGGTCAGCAGCCGCTCCGCCTGCGCGGCGCAGGCCCGTACCCGCACCTGCCCCAGCACTGCTTCATCAGCGCCGAGCGCCACCGCCGTGTGCGACCCCTTGTGCGGGTCCACGCCAATCATCATCACCGCCACGACCTGCCCCTTTCCTCACCCTCATGCCAGATGGGACCGCGGCGGGCATGCCTTATTACAGATCGGTCAGCGTCGCACCTCTTATGAGCCACGCCACGGCAAGACCCGGCAGGCCGGCACGTCGTTCGAAAGCCAGACCGTCACCGGCCGGCAGCGGATATGAGAGCCAGGCCTACCGGACCTCTCAACGCTACGACCCCAGGCCGTAACGCCTGCACCGAGTCTGCAATAAGGCGGATATTTCTCGACAGCTCGCGAGCTCGGCGGAATGCAGAGTGTGACGTAAGAAGCAGCGTGACTCTGATACGAAACGCCGACTCGGAGCGCGTTTCGCCGGCGTGTCTCAACCCGTCGGTCAGGCGCAGATCAGCCGGTTATCGCGCGGGCTGCCTCCGAAGGTTTTGAGATGGCCGGCGCGGTTCCAGGATGTGGAAGGGTTACGGTCGGCACCGGCCCGGCGTCGCGGCGGATTGTCACCGGCGCTGGCTGCTGAGGAAGGTGTGGAGGTGGCCGGCCAGGGCCTCGGAGTCCGTGGCCGCGCCGTGGATGTAGGTGGAGGCGCGGGTGCGGAGCACCGGCATGCCGAGGACGTAGAGTCCGGGAGCGCCGGTGACCACGCCGCCGTCGTGGCGAGGGTAGCCGGCGCGGTCGCGCACGGGGATGTCGAGCCAGGAGAGGTCGGGCCGGAATCCCGTCGCCCACAGCACCGTGGCGATCTCCCCGCTCGACAGATCCAGCTCCAGGGGCGAGCAGGGGTCGACGCGCGTTGCTGTGAAGCGGTGCGGTGGCCTGAGCTCATCGTCGAGGCCGTACGTCGTGGCCCACTGGTCGGCCCGGTTCAGGAACCGGTTCATTTTCAGGTCGGCGAGGGCGCACATATTGGTGAGGGAACCAGAGAACTGGGCCACGCCGTCCATGACGCGGCCAAGGCGGCCGACGATACGGACCCCTTGCGCCGCGAGCGTGCTGAGGTCCGCCGTCGTGCGCTCGGGGGTTCCGATCAGCTGCGGGGAGGGCAGGTGGCGGGCCCGGGTCAGGTCGTCGATCTGATCGTAACGTTCGGCTAGCAGACCTGTTGCCTGCATCCACCAGAAGATGTCGCGGCCGCGGTAGATGCGGGGCAGCCGGACGTGCTCGCCGGCCGCCAGGGTCACCGGGCGCCCAGAGCGGTGGATCTCACCGGCGAGCTGGACTCCGGTGGCTGACGCGCCAACCACGAGGACCCCGCCGTCGGGGAGCTGGCCGGGATCGCGGTAGGTGAGCGGGGTGAGCGTCGTTATCCTCGGGGGGACGGCGCCGGCGATGCCGGGGATGGCCGGCAGGATGCAGGCCCCGGTCGCCAGCACCACGGCCCGGGCGTATAGGACGTCGTCGTTCGCCCGGATCTCGAAGCCCTGCGACATGGCGCGCACGGCGTGCACCGTCGTGGCGGTGCGCACCGGCGCGCTGATGAGGCGGGCGTAGCGGGTGAGGGTGGCCACGACGTCGGCGGCAGGCATGAAGCCGTCGGGGTCGTCGCCGGTGTAGTGCTGGCCGGGCAGCCGGGTCTGCCAGTTCGGGGTGAGCAGCCGCAGGCTCGGCCACCGCTGGATTCGCCACGAGTTCGCCACCTGTCCGCGCTCGAGGACGACGTGGTCGATGGAGCGTTCGGTGAGGCGGCGGCTCATGGCCAGGCCGGCATGGCCTGCGCCGATGACGACTGCGGTGCTCTGCATCATGTGGGCGAACGTGGGTGTCAGGCCAGGTCGACGAGCACCTTGGTCGGATTGGTCACGATGTCGAAGACCGCCGAGCGCTTCTGCGACTGGGCCACCAGCGCCTCGAGGTCATCGCGGGAGGCGTCGGCGTCGATGGCGAAGCGGACCGTGACGGCCTCGAAGCCGTTGCGGACCTCAGGGTCGGCGCCGAGGATGCCCAGGACGTTCATCTGGCCTTCGATGGTGGCGGTGACCGACCGGAGCTGGATGCCTCGGTGCTGGGCGACCGCGGCGACGCCGGCGGTCAGGCACCCGACTAGGCCGACCAGCACGAACTCCACCGGCGTGGCGCCGTTGTCCTCGGACGCGAAGCACTCGGGGTGGTCGACGTCGAACTCATAGGTGGTGCGGTGCTGGTGCTCGGCGCCAAGGCCGGCGAAGCCGGCCACGGTGGAGTAGCTGTGGGTGCCGGTGCGCCAGGTACAGCTGGCCCGCCAGGTGAACTGGGCCGCTTCCGGTGCGGCGGACAGCGCCTCGCGCGCCCCGAGCAAGGCCTGGACGTTCACGCCATTGTCGACGGGGCTGTCGGTGATGGTCATCGGTGTCTCCTTGGTTTCGATGGGATCGGACATGTTCATCCCTGCTGCCTGCTGGGACCGAGAACGAGGGGAAGAGAGGCAAGGCCGCGCAGGACGAGACCGTCGCCGTGAGCCCAGGCGAGCGCGCCGCGGTCAACGGCGAGCCGCAAGGCCGGGTGGCGGCCGAGTAGCTCTTCGAAAGCAACTCTGGCTTCGAGCCGGGCCAGGGGCGCGCCGAGGCAGTAATGAACGCCGTGGCCGAACCCGAGGTTCGGTCCGTCGTCGCGGCCGATGTCGAGGACGTCGGGCGCTGGGAACCGGTCCGGATCGCGGTTGGCCGAGCCGAGGCATACCAGCACCTGTTCGTGCGCGGGGATCTGGACGCCGTCGAGCGTCACCGGCTCGGCTGTTACCCGGAACGTGGCGTGCGGCACTGGGGCGGTGAAGCGGATGAGCTCGTCGATCGCGGCGGGAAGCTGCCCGGGATCGGCCAGCAGCGCCTCAAGCTGACCGGGGTGATCAAGCAGGGCCACCACCCCGTTACCGATCAGGCTGGCCGTGGTGTCGTGGCCGGCGACCACGAGCTGGAACAGGCTCGACAGCAGCTCCTGCGTGGTGAGTGCGTCGTCTTCGGCGGCAACCAGGACGCTGACCAGGTCGTCGGCTGGGCTCTGGCGCTTGTCGTCGACCAGCTCGCGCAGGTAGGCCACGATGCCGTCCGATGCCTCGACGGCCTCCGGCGGCGGGTTACCGGCCCACCCGGTCAGCAGCACACCGAACCAGGCGTGCAGGCGCGGGCGGTCGGCTGCGGGGATCCCCAGCAGCTCGCCGATCACCCCGAACGGCAGGGGATAGGCATATCCCTCGATGAGGTCGACAGTGGCGCCAGGGCCGACGGCGTCCAACTCGTCCAGGAGGCCGCTGGCGATCGCCCGGATGGCCGACTCCAGCGCGGCGATCCTGGGCGGCGCGAAGGCCCGGGACACCAGCCGCCGCAGCCGGGTGTGGTCAGGCGGGTCGACGTTGAGCATGTGCCGGGAGAACTCCGGTCCGGGCAGCCCTTCGGCCACGACATCGCCGTTGTCGGCCAAGGCGGCGAGCATGTCCTTGGAGAGGCGGGGGTCATTGAGGGCTCGCCGGGCGGCGTCGTAGCCGAGCACGACCCAGGCCGGGTGACCATCGGCGAGGCGGGCCTGCTGCACCGGGCACCGGACTCGGGCCTCGGCGAAGTGGCCAAACGGGTTGTCGCGGATCGCCGGCTCCCATCCGCCCCAGGTGGCCAGGGTGTCAGTCATGGTCGCCCTCGGGCCGGTAGCCCGTGCAGAGCAGATCGAGCCGGACGATGCGCCCGCCGTCGGCGGCGTCGGCGTAGACCTGCTGCTCGACCGTGAACCAGCCGGCGCCAAGCCGCTCCGCCCGCAGCCGGAGCCGCCAGTGCAAGTGCAGGCGGCCACCAACCTCGCCGACGGTGGCCTCGACGAGCTCGAAGTCCTCGGTGTCGCCGAACCAGCACGCGAACTGGCCAGCGATCACCTCGGCCCCGGTCCACTCCCGCAGGCCCCGGGGCAGCAGGGCGCGGAGCCGGGCGCCAGCGCCGAGCGCGCCGCCGAGCCCGGCGAAGTCCTGAGCGGCCAAGCCCTCAAGGAACGAGCCGGCCAGGGCGAACTGCGGCACCACAGTAGCCGCGCCCTGGCTGTGGGATGTGGTCGTCATGGATCCGTTGTACGGATCCGCCGACGGGAGCGAATCGGGTAACTACCCGATCTTTCGGTCAGGTCCTTGATTCACCTGCCATCCCGATCAGGCCTTGGCGCATGGCGAACAGCGCGGCCTCGGTACGGGTCTTCACCCCGAGCTTGGCATAGATGTGCTCCAGGTGGGAGGAGACCGTCTTGCGGCTGACGTGCAGCTCGGCGGCGATCTCGGGGTTGGAACGTCCCTGGCCGAGCCGCACCAGCACCTCGGCCTCGCGGGCCGTCAGCCCCGACGGCAGGCCGGCCCGGCGCCGCACCCGGTGGCCGGCGGCCTCCAGCAC
>JBAUAY010000202.1:0-6280 GCA_049676235.1 Streptosporangiaceae bacterium | reverse complement strand
GGCTCGTGCTCCACGACGAGCACCGTGTTGCCCTTGTCCCGCAGCCGCAGCAGCAGGTCGTTCATCCGCTGGATGTCGTGCGGGTGCAGCCCGATGGTCGGCTCGTCGAAGACGTAGGTCACGTCGGTCAGCGACGACCCGAGCTGCCGGATCATCTTGGTGCGCTGCGCCTCGCCGCCCGACAGCGTGCCCGATGGGCGGTCGAGGCTGAGGTAGCCCAGGCCAATCTCCACGAACGAGTCCAGGGTCCGCTTGAGCGCGGCGAGCAGCGGTGCCACTGACGGCTCGTCGAGGCCGTCGATCCACTCGACCAGGTCGCTGATCTGCATCGCGCAGGCGTCGGCGATGCTGACCTTGCCGATTCGCGACGACCGGGCCGCCTCGCTGAGCCTGGTACCGTCGCATTCCGGGCAGGTGGTGAAGGTGACCGCCCGGTCCACGAACTCCCGCAGATGCGGCTGCAGCGACTCCCGGTCCTTGGACAGGATCGACTTCTGGACCTTGGGGATCAGCCCCTCGTAGGTGACATTGACGCCGTTGACCTTCACCCTGACCGGCTCGTGGTGGAGGAAGTCCTGCATCTCCTTCTTGGTGTACCTGCGAATCGGCTTGTCCGGGTCGAGGTAGCCCGACCCCATGTAGACCTGCACGGTAAAGAAGCTGTTCACGGTGTAGCCGGGGATCAGGATCGCGCCCTCGGCGAGCGACTTGGAGTCGTCGAACAGCTGGGTGAGGTCGATATCGGAGACCGTGCCCCGGCCTTCGCAGCGCGAGCACATGCCGCCGGTGATGCTGAAGCTGCGCCGCTCCTTCACGGTCTTCCCGTCGCGCTCGAACGCGACCGCACCTGCCCCGCTGATTGAGGCGACGTTGAAAGAGAACGCCTGGGGCGAGCCGACGTGTGGCTGCCCGAGCCGGCTGAATAGGATGCGCAGCATCGCGTTGGCGTCGGTGGCGGTGCCGACCGTGGATCGGGGGTCGGCGCCCATCCGCTGCTGGTCCACGATGATCGCGGTCGTCAGCCCTTCCAGTACGTCCACATCGGGCCGGTCCAGCGTCGGCATGAAGCCCTGCACGAACGCGCTGTAAGTCTCGTTGATCAGCCGCTGCGACTCCGCGGCGATCGTGCCGAACACCAGCGAGCTCTTGCCCGAACCGGAGACGCCGGTGAACACCGTCAGCCGGCGCTTCGGGATCTCGACGCTGACGTCCTTGAGGTTGTTCACGCGCGCGCCGTGCACGCGGATCAGATCGTGGCTGTCGCCAACGTGCGGCGCGGGCGACTGCGTGTCCGTCCTCGTGGCCATGCTCATCGTGTCTCCATCGGGAGCGGGGGTCGGCACTCACGGGTCTTGAAGCAGCCCGAGGACGTTGCCATCGGGGTCGGTGACGGTAGCCACCAGGCGGCCGCCACCGACGTCGCGCGCGGGCTCCTTCACGACGGCACCCGCGGCGGTCACCTCGGCCAGCTTCGCCTCGATGTCCGGCACGTGCCAGTAGGCCACCGGTGAGGTCATGCCCTGCGGTCCACCGCCGCCCGGCACCAGCCCGATGTGCTGACCCGCGGCCTCGTAGCCGACGTAGTAGGACTCGTCGGCCTGCGGCGGTAGGCCGAGCAGGGCGGTGTACACCGCCTTGGCCGCCGCCAGGTCGGACACGGGATGCAGCACGGTCTTGATTCCCTGGGTAGAAGAGTCGGTCATGGTCACTCCTGAAGTCGTGGGTCACATCGACCCGGTGTGTCACGGTCGTGTTGAGACAAGGGATGCGTCCGGGGCGTCGTGTGGGAGGAAAGTCTGGTGGATCGTGATGCCCATGACGGTCATGCTAGGGGTGGTTCCGTGACCGGCGCTTCTCTAAAACTGCTCAACCTCACCCGGTCGGGCTGCCCTCGGCTGAGGTCACCGGTGACGCCTCCGGACCGTGATGGTCGGCCGACGCCCGCTGCTGGCGGAAGCCGGGCATCAGGCGGGCCAGCAGCAAGGCGCCCGCGATGCAGGCTAGGCCACCGGAAACGACCGATACGGTGTCGCCGAAGGCGGCCGCTACCACTCCTGACTCCAGGTCCCCCACCCGGGGACCGCCGGTGACCACGGCGATCTGCAGGCCCGCCAGGCGTCCCCGCAGCGCGTCCGGCACGGCCAGCTGGATGATCGTGCTGCGGAACACCGCCGAGATGACATCGGCGCAGCCCGCGGCGGCGAGCAGGGCCAGGGCAGCGGGCAGCCACGGCACCAGCCCAAAGCAGGTGATGGCGGCGCCCCAGGCGATGACCGCGAGGATGACCGCGAGGCCCTGGCGCTGGATCCGGCTGACCCAGCCGGTGGTGAGCGCACCGACCAGGGCGCCCGCGCCGGGCGCGGCGTACAGGAAGCCGAGCGTAGCCGCGCCGCCGCCGAAAAATGTCGTGGCGAGCGCCGGGAACAGAGCCCGCGGCATGCCGAACACCATGGCGTTGATGTCGATCAGGTAGGCGCCCTGGATGGACTGCCTGCCGCGGACGAAGCTGAGGCCCTCGAGGATCGAGCGCAGGCCGGGCCGGTGGCCTACCCTCCCGGCCGGCTGCGGCGAGATCAGGAACACCGCCACCAGGGCGGCCCCGAAGCTGGCCACGTCCAGCCAATACACGAAGCGGACGCCCGCGCCCGCCAGCAGCAAGCCGGCCAGCGCCGGGCCCGCCACCAGGCCCAGCTGGAACAGGGTTTGGAATATGGCGTTGGCGGTGGACACCTCGGACCGGCGGACCATGTTCGGCACGATGGCGTTGCGCCCGGCGCTGTCCAGCCCGCTGAACCCGGCCGCCAGGGCCGGCAGCACGAACAACGGCCACAGCGCGGGACCCAGGTCGGCGTTGACCGCCAGCCCGGCGCTGCAGCCGGCCATCAGCACCTGCGCCACCATCAGCAGGCGGCGCCGGTCCATCGCGTCTACCACCGATCCGGCCAGCAGCGACCCGACGATCAGCGGAAACAGCTGGGTGATCGACACCAGCCCGACGTCCAGCGAGGAGCGGGTCAGTTGGTACACCTGGTAGGGCACCGCCACCGTGGTCAGCTGGGTGCCGAGCACGGACACGAGCTCGCCGGAGACCAGGTGGCGGAGATCGCGGGACCGCCGCAGCGGCGTCAGGTCGATGAGCAGGCGCCGCGCCGGCCGGGATGGCCGCTCGGCTGGTTCGCTCATCCTGACGTCCTCCCAAAAATGACTGACGGTCATTCAGTGAGATAGCCTACCGGCGATGCCGGACTCCAGAGCGGCCGGGTAAACGGATCCATAGGCCATAAACGGACTTATGGACCATAAACGGACCCGCAGGCCAGAAGCCACACGATAGGAGAGAGGCCGGGTGATGACGCGCACCAAGCCCGCCGAACAGCGGCGCGCCGAACTGCTAGCGGCCGGCCAGGCGCTGTTCGGCGCCAAGGGCATCGCGGCTACGTCGCTCGAGGACATCGCCCAGCGGGCCGGGGTCTCCAAGGGCCTGTTCTACCTGTACTTCCATTCCAAGGAAGACCTGGTGCTCGCGCTGCAAGAGCAGTTCTCTCACCAGGTCGCGGCGCGTATGCGCGCGGCCGCGGACAGCCAGGCGGACTGGACGGCCAAGCTCGACGCCTGCGTCCAGGCCAGCTTCGAGTGCCACCGCGACCTGCATGACCTGCACGAAGTCCTCTTCCACCACGCAATCCCTATCGGCCAGCAAGCCCATACAGCCCACGCCCTACTGACCGGCGTCATCCAGGATCTGCTCGAAGCCGGTACCGCCGCGGGCGCATTCGACGTGGCCGATCCGGAAACCACGGCCGTGCTGTGCTACGCGAGCATGCATGCCCTCGACCAGGGTTTCCGCGGTCGTGACGGCCCAGACGACGCCCGGCTCATCCGGGCCGCGCGGCAATTGTTCCGGCGCGCCGCGGGGGTGGCGTGAGCGCGCCAGTCCCGCGGCCCGGGGCTGCCCAACACGACGCGCCGGCGAAATCGCCGAACGGCCCGCGAAAAAGCCGTACCACACGCATTCACAGCGGCCAGGATGGGGGATCATTACCATTCTGCTTCGGAACACGGGATAATAGGG
The DNA here is from genome assembly GCA_049676235.1 of Streptosporangiaceae bacterium. Classification (GTDB taxonomy): domain Bacteria; phylum Actinomycetota; class Actinomycetes; order Streptosporangiales; family Streptosporangiaceae; genus Palsa-504. Next base: position 2,208 of record JBAUAY010000202.1, on the reverse strand, counting down.
CGACGGATAGAAACGATTGTGGCTGGCCGGTTCCATCGCGAGGCGCCGGGTAATGGCGTGCGCAGTATCCCGCAGGGTACTGCCTAGACGGGCTGCGCGGCGGGGTCCGGAGGGAAGGGGATGGGAGAATGGCGGCGATGAAGCCGCGGACGGGCGACGGTCCGCTTGAGGTCACCAAGGAGGGGCGTGGCATCGTCATGCGCGTCCCGCTTGAAGGTGGCGGGCGGCTAGTTGTTGAGCTCACCGCCGACGAGGCGGCCAGGCTTGGTGATGCCCTGAAGTCCGTGGTTGGGTGACCCTAGCCCAGCCGCTGCCTAGTCGCTCCTTTTGACCGCGGCAAGCAGGCCATCTCCGAGCGGTACCAGCACTGGTACGAGCCGCTCGTCGGCCCGTACCTGGCCGGCGAGGTCGAGCGCCACGTCATCGTCTCCAGCGTCTGGAGAGGTTCCTGCCAGCAGGGCGTTATTGAAAGCTACGATCCCGCCCGTCCGCAGCAGGCGCAGTGCGGCGGACAGGTAGTCCGGGTAATCTCGCGTATCCGCGTCGCAGAACACCATGTCGTACGTGCCATCGGACAGCCGGGGAAGCACGTCGAGCGCGCGCCCGAGGATGAGTCGGCACTGGTTCTGCGCGAAGCCCGCCTGGGTGAACGCCTTCCTGGCCATCCGGTGATATTCGGGCTCGGTGTCCACGCTGGTGAGCGTGGAGCCGGGGCGCATGCCGCGGAGCAGCCAGATACCCGAACTTCCGCAGCCGGTACCGATCTCGACGGCCGTCCTGGCCCCGACCGCGCAGGCGAGGAAGCGCAGGGTGGCACCGACGGCCGGAAGGACCGGTTCGGTGCCGCCGAGGTCGGCCGCACTAGCCCGCGCAGCGAGCAGCGGCTCGTCTTCTGGCAGGTATCCGGCGGCGTACTCAAGTGGCCCCACCTGCAGCAGCCTAGCGCCAGATATGCAGGCCCGGGAACTCTGCCGGGGCTTAGGCCGTTAGCTCTTGCGATACGTAACGGCCCGGAAGGGCTCGCCCGAGCCCGCAGGCACGGCTGATCCGGACACAACTGGCGCAACGGAAGAATCCAGGGCACGATGGTGACAGGCGCGGCACTCTGTGACCCGGAGGGCGGATTGTTGGAGGAGGCCGGCCGACAGGAATCGCCGGCCACGCACGCTACTCAGCCCGAGCAGAACGCTCAAGAAGCCGAGCAGAACGTTCAAGAAGCCGAGCAGAACGCTCAAGAAGCCAAGCGGGACGCTCAAGAAGCACAGTGGAACCTCCCGACATGGGAGGACATCGTCCACACGCATTCCGCTCGGGTCTACCGTCTCGCCTACCGGCTGACCGGCAACCCGCACGACGCCGAGGACCTGACCCAGGAGGTCTTCGTCCGGGTGTTCCGGTCGCTGTCCAGTTATACGCCGGGCACGTTCGAGGGCTGGCTGCACCGCATCACCACGAACCTCTTCCTCGACTCGGCGCGCCGCAAGCAGCGGATCCGGTTCGAGGGGCTAGCCGACGAGATGGCGCACCGGCTGGCGGGGTCCGAGCCCACGCCGGCTCAGGCCTTCGACGACAGTCACCTGGACGACGACGTGCAGGCCGCGCTCAAGGCGCTGCCGCCTGAGTACCGGGCCGCCGTGGTGCTCTGCGATATCGAGGGTTTCTCCTACGAGGAGATCGCCGCCACCCTCGGGGTCAAGCTGGGCACCGTGCGCAGCAGGATCCACCGCGGGCGAGCTCAGCTGCGCGCCGCGCTCGAGCACCGCAGGCCCGGTCCGGTCGCGGTCAGTCACGGCCGGGTAGACAACGCGGCGACCGGCGCGGCCAGCCCTCCAGCAGCCAGCCCTCCAGCAGCCAGCCCCCCAGCAGCCAGCTCCCCAGCAGGCAACGAAGCCGCCCAGGGGCAGGGGCTCCGGCGCCAGGGCCTGGTTCCGCGGCGGCTGAAGCGGGCAGGTGGGCCATGAGCCATCTCGGTGACCGGCTGTCGGCCCTGGTCGACGGCGAGCTCGACGGAGCCGAACTCGACCGGGTGCACGCGCACCTAGCCAGCTGCGAGCAGTGCCGGACCGAAGCCGCCGAGCTCAGGGCGCTGAAGCAGAAGCTGCGCGCGCTCATGACCGGGGCCCCAGCCGAGGCGGCGATGACCAGGCGCCTGATCGCCATGACCGGGCCGGGCGGGCCGATGCCGCCGCGGCGCCGGCTGCTGCGGGT
>JBAUAY010000201.1:0-3256 GCA_049676235.1 Streptosporangiaceae bacterium | reverse complement strand
AGGTTGTCCGGGCCGGCCGGGACCCGGGCCGCGCCCTCGCCGGTGACCGTGACCCCGTCGCGCCCGGCTGGCTCCGCGATGACCTCGTCGAACAGCGAGACGGCGTGGAAGACCGTCACCAGGCTGTGATAGCCGTCAGCCCGCGGCGGACCCACAGCGAGCTGGAGGTTGATTTTGGCGGGTACCCGCACCGTCACACCGGTCACGATGGTCAAATCGTACGCGGTTCTGCTCGGTGCACCGCAGCCAGCCGCGCGAACTCCTCGACGCCGAGCGATTCCCCTCGCGCGCCGGGATCGATGCCCGCCGCCCGGAGCAGCCGTTCGGCTTCCGGCGCCGAACCGGCCCAGCCGGAGAGCGCGGCCCGCAGCGTCTTGCGGCGTTGCCTGAACGCCGCGTCGATGACCGCGAACACCTCCTCGCGGGCCGCTATGGTGTCCGGCGGGTCCCGCCTGGTGAACGCGACCAGGCGGGAGTCCACGTTCGGCACCGGCCAGAACACCGTACGCGGCACCGGGCCGGCCGACCGGACCGCCGCGTACCAGGCCAGCTTCACCGACGGCGCGCCGTACACCCGTGACCCGGGTCCGGCGCACATCCGCTCCGCCACCTCGGCCTGGACCATGACCAGGCCCCGCCGCAGCGACGGCAGGGCGGCCAGCAGGTGCAGCAAGACGGGCACCGCCACGTTGTAGGGCAAGTTGGCGACCAGCACCGAAGGCGTCCCGGCAATCGCCGGCAGGTCAGGCCCGGCGACCCGCAGCGCATCCCCGGCGACCACGGCCATCCGGCCCGCGAGATCCGGCGCGTGGGAGGCTATCGTCCGCGGCAGCTCGCCGGCCAGCGCCCGGTCGATTTCGATGGCTACCAGCTGCCCGGCGCCGGCTTCCAGCAGGGCGAGCGTGAGCGAACCGAGCCCTGGACCCACCTCGAGCACCACGTCCCGGGGCTCCAGCGCCGCCAGCGAGGCGATCTTCCGCACGGTCCCGGGCTCGATGACGAAGTTCTGGCCCAGCCGCTTGGCGGGCCGGACACCCAGGCGATCGGCGAGCACGCGGATCTCGGCCGGGCCGAGCAGCCGTACCCCCGGCTCGTGATCAGCCATCGGGGTTGACGGGCCGGGACACGGGCGGGCGCCAGGCGAGATTCACCGGCTCCCCGGCCAGGGCCGGAGCGGGGCCCAGGCAGGCGAGGCGGGGCACGCCGCTACCAGGGCCCGAAGGCACGCTGGGCGGTGGCGGTGACCGCGTCGCACAGGTCCCGCAGGTCCATCCCCTTCACCTCGGCCAGGCAGCGCAGGGTGTCTGCGGCCAGGGCGGGCTCGTTGGGCTTGCCCCGGTTCGGCACCGGGGTGAGGAACGGCGCGTCGGTCTCGGCCAGGATGAGATCGGGCGGGGCCGCCGCGGCGGCATCGCGGAGCGGCTGCGCGTTGGCGAACGTCACGTTGCCCGCGAACGACATCACGTAGCCGGCCTCGGCGCACTGCTTGACCATGGGCACGTCGCCGGAGAAACAGTGGAACACAACCCGATCCGGCGGGCCCTCTTCGGTGAGGATGCGCAGCACGTCGGCGTGCGCCTCCCGGTCGTGGATCATCAGCGCCTTGCCGGTCCCCTTGGCGATCTTGATGTGTTCCCTGAACCACCAGCGCTGCAAGTCCGCGGCGGCGTGGTCGCGATAGTAATCGAGCCCCGTCTCGCCGACCGCGACCACCCGCGGGGAACTGGCCAGCGCCCCAATCTCGGCCAGCACCGCCTCCGCGCGTACGTCCGCCGGGGCGGGAGATACGGCGGCGGTGTCGTTCGGGTGGATGGCGACCGCCGCGTACACCTCGTCGTGCTCGGCGGCGCAGCGCGCCGACCAGCGCGAGGACTCCAGGGTGGTACCTACCGTGACGACCCGGGCGATCCCGGCAGCCCGCGCCCGGGCGAGCACTCCGGAGACGGGGAGGTCGATCATATCGAGGTGGGTGTGGCTGTCGAGCGCCGGCCTGGGCAGCGGAGAGGGCGGTACCGGGGCCGTCACCATGGGCCGTTCGGCCGGTAATAATGGCTCATGCGACGCCCAGCCGGGCCAGTTCCTCGTCCACCACCGAGGTGTCCAGCTTGGTGAACAGCGGCTTGGGGATGGCGAGCGGCGTGCCCGGGCGCAGCGGCTGCGACGCCCAGCGGGCGGCGCCGTCGTAGTGTCCGGTGATCACCGGGTAGGGCGATCCGCCCTCCTCGTCGACCTCCTCGACGCGCGGCATGTCCGACCAGGTGCCCGCGCCGCCCGGTCCTTGGCCCTGCAGCATCTCGTGTACCTGCTGGGACGAGCGGGGCAGGAACGGGGTGAGCAGGGTCTTGGCGTCATCGACGAGCTGCAGGGCCACGTGCAGCACGGTCCGCATCCGGTCCGGGTCCGATTCGCGCAGCTTCCACGGCGCCTGCTCAGAGAAGTACTTGTTGGCCTCGGCCACCGTCCGCATCGCCTCGGTAATCGCGAACTTGAACCGTGACGCGGCCAGGTGCTCGCCGACCGGCCCGAAGGCCTGCCTGGACCGGGCGAGCACTTCGTGATCGAGGGTGGTCAGCGAGCCCTCTTCGGGGATCGACCCGATGTTGCGGGCGGCGAAGGAGACCGCCCGGTTCACCAGATTTCCCCAGGTCGCCACCAGTTCGTCGTTGTTCCTGCGGACGAACTCGCTCCAGGTGAAGTCGGTGTCCTGGTTCTCCGGCCCGGCGATGGCCACGTAGTAGCGCAGTGCGTCCACGTCATAGCGGGCCAGGAAATCGCGGACGTAGATCACCACCGCGCGGGAGGAGGAAAACTTGCGGCCTTCCATCGTCAGGTACTCGCTCGACACCACCTCGGTCGGCAGGTTCAGCGTGCCGAGCGGCCCGGGCGAGCCGCCGCGGGCGCCGAGCCCGGCGTAGCCGAGCAGCATGGCCGGCCAGATCTCGGAGTGGAAGACGATGTTGTCCTTGCCCATGAAGTAGTACGCCTCGGCGTCCGGGTTGTTCCACCAGGCCCGCCAGGCGTCCGGGTCGCCGCTGCGCCGCGCCCACTCGATCGACGCGGACAGGTACCCGATCACCGCGTCGAACCAGACGTAAATCCGCTTGTCCGGCCGGTCCCGCCAGCCGTCAAGGGGGACGGGCACACCCCAGTCCAGGTCCCTGGTGATCGCCCGCGGCTGCAGGTCGTCGAGGAGGTTGAGGGAGAACTTGAGCACGTTCGGGCGCCAGTGGCCCGCCTTGGCCTGCAGCCAGCTGCC
>JBAUAY010000200.1:0-3726 GCA_049676235.1 Streptosporangiaceae bacterium | reverse complement strand
GAGGACGCGGAGCGGACCGCGGTGTAGATCTTCGCCAGCAGCGCCTCCCCTCCCAGCAGGGCGGACGGCGGATCGAGCGCCGTGCCGGGGAACAGGGCGTCGAAGGCAGGGTGCATGTCGTTGTGGCCGTACAGAAGATTGGGCTCGATGAACGAGTAGGACGGCAGGTCCCCGTCGGCCGCGTCCTGGAGGAACTGATCGGTGGTGAAGAAGTTCGTCGCGAAGCGGTCCAGCAGCCGAGGTGCGTGGATGATGCCGGTGAGCGAAATATGGCTCGGCGGGTCGCAGTAGACGCGCCAGGTCAGGCCATGGGATTCCAGGCGCTGGAAGATGGTCTCGGCGGTGTTATGCACCGGGAAGGAACCAGCAGGCGACATGTTGACGACGTAGCCGGATGAGGTCCCGGCATGGAAGAACGACCGGTTGGCGAACGTCTGCGACGGCACCTCGCAGAACCAGTGGTCGAAGGTGGCAAAGCCCCGGGCCAGGGCGGACACGACCGGGACCTGCTCAGCTGCGTAGCCGGTCATGATCTGGGCGTACTCCCCGAAGGCAGGCGGCCGGCCCATCTCGGCCGTGAACGCGCTGATGTAGTCGGCCACGAACCCGTCCATGGCCGGCTGCTGGCGGGGGCCGCCCGGCGTGTTGAACGGGGCGGCCATCTTCTCGGCCCGGATGCCGCGGTTGCCCGGCGGATCGATGAGCCCGAACAACTGCGTATTGACGTGCTGGTACTCCTCGCCGGGATCCGGACTCGGGCTGTTCATGTCCGCTGCCACCCCGTAGGGCACGACCTTCCGGCCGGCCGCGTCGGCCGCGTCGGCCGCCCACTCCGGCACCGGGTTACTCAGGTCCCGTCCCGCCACGCCGTCGAACGAGGCCACCTCACCTGGCTGGTACACACGCCCGAGCAGATTATCCAATGACCGGTTCTCGAACATGATCACGACAACGTGATCAAGGGCATCGCCCCGGCTGGGTCCCGGCATCGACGGACCTCCGTTAAGGCTGACGTTAAGGCCGACCAGGGGAACACAATCCTGCTCAGGATCTCAGCCCGCGCGGCCGGCGCGGAAGATGAGCCCGCCGATCTCTGTTTCCCGTGCGGCCGGGTCCGGCGTGTCGCTGGCGCCGCCGGGGCAGTACCCGGTCAGGGGCCCGTCGATGTGACCTGGGCGAGGTCAGGCGGGTCATTTCGCGAACCAGGCGCGTTCGGCGGCTGCGATATGGGCTTCGGCGAGCACCAGGTCGATGCCGGTCAGGTCGGGTGCCCGCCGGGCGAGATCGGTCCAGCAACCCCGCCAGGTGCGCTCGAAGGACCGGCAGGCCTCGTCCCCTCGCGCCGCGATGCGCGCCACCAGGGCCAGCGACGCGGACATGGCAGGCAGCGCCAGGCGCCGGGCAGCGATCTGCGCCGCAGCACGGCGGTACGGGGTGGCGGCCACCAGGCGTTCCGCGGACCGGACGACGGAAGTGGCGTCCTGTGCGGCACGGGTCAGTTCGGGTGTGCTCCACGCGTCGAACAGTTGCCTGGCCGCGACGGCCCTGGTGTCCGCGTCGAGGAGAGGCTGCGGGACCACGACCGTCGCGGGCCACTTCGCTTCGAGAAGGGCGGCCCCTTCGAAGAGGTCAGCCTGTTTGAAGGGGTCAGCCGAGAAGACCTGGACACACGGATCGTCGTCGCCGCGGAGCAGGGCCTCCAGAGTCGGGCCGCACTGGGCCAGCGCGGCCTCCACGACGACCGCGGCGGGATCCTCGTCCGGGTAGGCAGGTCCGGCCAGGAGCCGGGTGCAGAGAACGGCCGCGGCCGCCGGGACGGTGGCCCATAGGCGTTCGGCCGCTCGCATATCGTCCATCATGACCGGCCGGGCGGTGGCCAGGCCGGTGCTGATCAGGCCGACGAGGCACGCAGCAGGGTCGAGCCCAGAATCGAGGAGCCCGGCCAGCGCCAGCCCGGGCTGGCGGCTCAGGACGGCCGAGCAGCGCTCGCGGAGATCAGCAGGTGCGCCGGCGGCGATCAGGTCACCGGCCAGGTAGAGGAGCCGCCACAGCCGGTTCACCCGGCGGGGCCGCACGGGCAGGTCCCGTTGTCCGGCCAGGAACCGGGACAGGGCATCATCTTCCAGGTCAGCACTGGCCGGGATGCCCGGAGCGGCACAACCAAAGGAATCGCGGCCGGGCCAGTCGGGCCAGTTTGTGACGGTCCACGGGTCCTCGACGCCCAGCAGGACCCGAAGAGGACCGGCCTCGCGCACCTCGGGCGGAAGCTTGACGGCCCCGTCGCCGGGAACCGGCACGATGACCGGCGCGCGCCAGGGCGCACGGGCCAGGTACAGGGCCGCGGCCAGCCCGTCGACCGCCGCGCAGTCGCGGACCGTCAGCTTGCCGGAACTGACTTCGGCCCCGCTGGCCAGCGAGCACGGCTCGACGACGCCGCCTTGGCTTCGCGGCCGCGGCAGCGTGACGATGACAGGCGCTGCCGCGGTGCCGGTGCGCACTTCGGCCACGCGGGCGCAGGCGGAGGGGGCAAGGTCGAGGGCTGCGTCCTCGGCGACGAAGATCGTACGGCGCATCGAGCGGCCCAGGGAGCCGCGGGCGGTGATGTCGAAGGCGCCGAGGATGGGCCGGGGCACGCCGTCCCAGATGTCGGCGGGGCCGGGCTGGTGGATTTCCCTGGAGACCAGGGAGGGGCCTCCGGCCGCGGGGCGAATGCCGACGTGCCAGCGGGCTGCGTCGGGGAGCCACAGTTGCGGGGGTTCGGGGTAGATGGGTGCGCCGTGGGGCGTGGTCACGCCTGAGAGCGGTTCGGCGAGCAGCAGGCGGGGGCGCGGGTCCCGCTGCACGGCATGCGCGGGGCCGCCTGCCAGTAGCAGGGAGCTGACCTGTTCCACGGAGGCGAGCTCCAGGTGCCAGCCTTCCCACCCGGAAGGCACGGCTGGCCAGGGAGACCCGGTTGTCATAGACGCGCTGGTGCGGGTCGGCCGCGATGAACAGGTCGTCCGGGCCGGGCGAGACCGCGGCGCGGAGCAGCCGCCACTGCGACGGGTGCAGGTCCTGGGCCTCGTCCACCAGGATGTGCCGGTAGGGCGGTTTCTCCGCCTGGCGGAGCAGGTGCGTCGCCTCGCCGGCCAGCTGCAGGTGAGTGGCCTCGCGGGCGTCGGCCAGTTCCGCGGTGACCCGCTGGGCGGCCTGCCACATCTGGCCGCGCTGGGCCTCGGTCAGCGGCCGTCCCCGGCCGGTGCGCACGCAGGTCAGGTACGCCTGCTCGGTGCGCACGTCCTGGGCCAGGAGGACCTGCTCCCACTCGTTCTTGCCGAACGCCGGGGTAAAACTCAGCCCGGCGTCCGCGGCGGCTTTGGCCCACCGGTCCAGCAGCACCCGCTCGTCCGCGATGACCGGAGTCCCGCGGGCCTGCTTGACGATGCGGTAGGCCAGCCGGTCGACGTTGAGTACCTCGATCTTCTGGCGCACCTGGGCGTCCCGGATCAGCAGGTCGAGCTGGGCGCGCAGCGCGCTGGCCAGGTTGCCGTTGAGGGTGGTGACCAGCACGCGCCCGGACCGTTCGGCCAGGAAGGCCGCCCGGTGCAGCACCGTCACCGTCTTGCCGGTGCCGGGGCCGCCGGTCACCTGGGCCGGGCCGGCGTAGCTGGGCCGGTAGGCGATCTCGCGCTGGTTCGGGTGCAGGAACGTGCGCCACGCCGCGAACGGGTGAGCCAGGATGAGCTC
>JBAUAY010000199.1:0-7088 GCA_049676235.1 Streptosporangiaceae bacterium | reverse complement strand
CTGGCCGAGGCCCGGCGGATCGTCCCCGCGCCGCCGATCAGGGCCCGCCGCCACGGCGCAACGCCCTCGATCTCGGTTTCTAGCGAGAAGCTCAGGAACGTCCTGATCACCACGATCAGCCCGAGCTGGAGGACATTGTTGAGGGTAGGCGCGACCGCGATAGTGCGAATCAGGTCGGCGGCGACGAGTATTTCCAGTCCGAGCAGCAGGGTCCCGCCGAATGCCTGGCGCAGGACTAGGTAGGCTTTTGCCGACCAGCCGGATCGCCGTACGGCCATCGCGGCGAGCACGAACGACCAGATCACGCCGACGACCAGGATCGCGGCTCCCAGCACCTCGAAACCCTGGGCAACGTGATCCATCAGCTCAGTGAACGTCTCAGCCGCCGTCCCGGCAGTACCCGTCGCGAGGATCATGTACCCCTGCCCCGCATGCCGTCTCCTCAGCTAGCCACCGTAGTCAGGCTGATCATCATCGGGGGTGCTGATCACCTGGCCGCTGGCCGCGGCGGTGGCAGCGCTACTGCTAGGCCTGTCACCAGGCGCAGCGGTGATGATCGGAGTAATCCTCGCCGTCTCCGGGCCGACGGTGGTAGATCCGTTGCAGGGCTTTGTCCGCCCGACCGAACGGCTGCAGCGAGTCCTGGCACGCCCAGCATCCGTCCAGGGGCGTATCAGCAGCATCACCCTGCACGGGTAAGATGCATGATCTCCAGCCCCGCCAGCCAACAAGTCCGCCTCGGTTGCCCGATCGATGTCGATCAAATGCAGCCGCAGCCTTCGCTCTCCCGAGGTACGAGCGGAAGGACTGAGCTTCGAAGTTCCGGCGCGCTTCGCGGAAGCTGTCGAGTTACTGGCTGATCGCCGGGTTCCCACTCGGGCGAAGACCGGATATGTGGACAAGCAAGACCCGGCGCACCGATCGGCGGACATGTTGGCATTTTCCCAGCCGCCGTCCAGCGGCTTCTCAGCGGCATTGACGAACTGCATCACATCGCCCCGCTGCTCGCAATGGCGTCGCGCTCGCCCGTGGGGTCATCGCGCGTCGGTTCCGGTGGCGGGCCGGTTGTGTTCGATCCAGGCTGTTGCGTCCGCATACGCGCGCTTGAGGGTGGCGCCGACCCGCTCATCGCCGGTGTAGATGTTCTCCGGGGCGATCAGGTCGGTGACGCCGGTCATGCGGAGCTGTTCTTGGATCCGCTCACTGGCCGAGACGATGACGAGCTTACTGCCGGTAGCTTTGAGGGTTTGGGCATAGCGGCGCAGGACGTCCATGAAGGTGGTGCCGAGGTCGGTGCGTCCCCGCAGCCGGAGGATCACCACTGAATTGCCGGCGGCATCAGCCGGGGCCGGGAGCTGCGACTCGAGCACCGGCGCGGCGGCGAAGAACAGGCTCCCGTAGGGCTGGAGCGCGACCACCTCGTCGGCGGGGAGCTGGGCCGGCGGGTCGGTCTCGATAAGGTTGCCGTCCGGGTCGAGCCGCCAGCGCTTGATGGTGATCTGGTTCGACTGCCGCACGACGTGCAGGATCACTGACAGGCCCACGCCGGCGAGCACCGCGTACTGCAAGGGGATGACCATGGTGAGCGCGAAGCTGGTCGCTAGCACCGCCTTCTGCACGGCGCCGGTCTTCCAGACCGACCGGAGATCGTCAGGCTTGATGGTCCGGTACCCGACCAGCATGAGCAGGCCGGCCAGGGCCGGCATGGCGATGTGGCCGACTAGGCCGGCGAAGGCGATGATCACCACGGCCATCACCGCGCCGGCGATCATCAGAGCGATCCGCGACCGGGCGCCAGCGGCCTTGTTCAGCGAGGTGGCCGACATGGACCCGCCCACCGGCATGCCCCGAAAGATTCCGGCGATCACGTTCGCGGCGCCCTGCCCGATGAAATCACGGGACGCATCGGGGTAGCGGCCGTCGGGGTTGGGGAAGCCGGCCGAAATAGCCGCCCCCTGGACTAGTCCCACGAAGGCAAGTGACACCGCTGGAATCACAAGCGAAGGGACCAGCCGGAGCATCGGGGCCCCGGGCAGCGGTAGCGCGCGGGGAACCTCACTGAGCTCTCTGACCGTGGCGACGCCACTCCAGCCCAGGACGGCCACCGAAGCCGAGGTGATGATAACCGCGAGCACGAGCCCCAGCGGGCCGGCCCTGGTGCGCTCGAGCACCAGGATCAGCGCGATGGTCAAGACCCCGATCGCCAGCGACTGCAGGTGGAGCTCACCGGGATGGGCCAGGGTGTTGACGGCGCGGATGACACGGTTCGCCCCCGCTGCCTTGTAGCCGGTGAGGTTCGCCAGCTGGCCGAGGATGATATTGACGCCGACTGCGCTGATAAATCCCACCATCACGGCGTTCGAGACGAACCGCAGCACCGAGCCGAGCCGCAGGAACCCCGCCGCGAGCATCACGACGCCGGTGAGCACCGACAAAGTGAACAAGGCCCCCGCCGGGTCGTCAGCGGAGTGAACCGCCGGGACGTCGGCGATGACGATGGCCATCGCCCCAGTCGCCTGCACGGCCATGAACGCCGAGCTGGTGAACAACGAGCCGCCGATCGTGCCGAACACGTACGCGTACAGGCCCGCAAGCGGGTTGACCCCCGCCAGCAGGCCAGCGGCAAGACCGTCAGGAACGCTCTCTACGCCGAGCACCAAGCCGGCGACCGCGTCCTTGCGCAGCGTGTCCCGCCTCACCGGGACGCGGAGTTTCATCTCTGGATTTCCTGCGCCGTACGGAGCATTATTACAGGTCCCTGGCCCCCGTATGCTGCACACGGCGGCCGATGTATAGATCGGCGACTGGTAATAGTGCCCATCCTTTTCAGCGCACGTAGAGAGCTGGCATCGGGCGTCATCCGGGACGGACGACCTTCCCTTCTGGCCACTTGCTGAATGAGGCTAGCCAGTGCGCGACCGCTCGGGATCGCCCGTGGCGGGTAAGCCAAGCCCCTGGACCACGTCCGGGCTGATCATCCGCTGGTCCCAACCTGACGGCAGCTCACACGTGCAGCCCATCTGATCGGCCGGTTGAACCCCGCCTCAAGCGCCGTGCGCGCACAGCTCGTTGCGCCAGCTCGGCCCCGCGATCGCGCTGTAGGCCTAGGCGATGATCGCGTTAGAGCCCGGCGCGCCTTTTCACGCAGGCCGGATGATGCAGCGGAAGCCCAGGTGGCTGGTTGAGGTGTCGACGGACTGCGGCATCCGGGCGGCGGGCCGGTAGCGGCGGCAGTAGTTCGGCGCGCACAGGTGCGAGCCGCCCTTCATGACCTTGCGCGGAATGCGCGCTGGATCATTCCGGTCGATGCTGGCCACCCGGCCGCGGTCCGGCGCCGGCGTGCAGCAGGCGTGTGCCATGGCAGCGCGGCCGCGGTACCAGTCCGCCGTCCATTCCCAGACGTTGCCGATCATGTCCGACAGGCCGTAGCCGTTGGCGGGGTAGGCGCCGACCGGTGAGGTGCCCTGGTAACCGTCCTCGCCGGTGTTGCTGACCGGGAACTCGCCTTGCCAGGTGTTGGCCATCCACTGGCCGCCGGGAGTTAGCTCGTCGCCCCAGGCGAACTCCGTGCCGTCCAGCCCGCCGCGGGCAGCCAGTTCCCACTCGGCCTCGGCCGGGATCTGCTTGCCCGCCCAGTTCGCGTAGGCGGCGGCATCCGGCCAGGCGATATGGACGACCGGATGATCCGGCTTGCTGCGGATCGAGCTACCCGGCCCCTGGGGGTGCCGCCAGTCGGCGCCCTCTACCGGCGTCCACCAGTTGTGCGGGTCGGCCAGGCTGACCTGGCGCCGCGGCGGGATGAATACCGCGGAGAACGGGACCAGCAGGTCCGGCCGGGCACCGGGATAGTCAGCCGGGTCCGGTGCTATCTCGGCCGCGGTGACGTGCCCGGTCTTGCGCACGAACCGGGCGAATTCGGCGTTGGTCACCGGGCCGGAATCGATCCAGAACCCGCCGACGGTGGCCGGGCGGGACGGGGCTTCCTCGGGATAGTGGCGGTCTGAGCCCATCAAGAAGGTCCCGCCTGGTACCCATACCATGCTGTCGACCGCCGGGATGGTCTCGCTCGCGCCCACAGCGGCCATGGTCACATCGAACGAGTCACTCATCGCCCTCTCCTCAGATCGACCCGAGTCGCGCTGACGGACTGGGTTATGTCATTGTCGATCGTTATCCGGTTTTCCGCGTCATCCCAACAGGACGATCCAACGGCCTAGCCTGCTAAGCGAGATGCGGCCTGTATGCCAGCCTGGGCGCTTATGACGCGCTGAGGTCGGCTGACAGTTCCTCCATCGCGGCGACAGCGGCGGGTCCTGCCCTGCGTTCCCAGTAGACGCCCATCACGGCGGCGATCCAGACCCAGAACGAGGCGATGATGCCGACGAACGCGGCCAGCGCCAGGCTGACACCGAAGCCGCCATAGGCATGGCCGTACTCGCCGAACCAGTTGCGCAGGAACAACGCCGCCACGGTGTGCACGACGGTGGCCGCCGCCGTGCACATGGCCGCGCCAGGGACCAGATCACGCCACTTGAACGGCAGATCAAGCAGCAACCGGGGAGTGACCAGGAAAAACCCGAACTCGAGTACGAGCAGCACGGCGCCGGCCGCCAGGGCGAACCCGAGCGGATGGTGGGTGGCCAGGGACCGCAGCGTCAGGGCGGCGCCGGTGTCCGCGAGCAGCAAGATCAGCCAGGCGGCGCCGCGCAGGTACTTCTGGACGCCGTGCAGCGGGGTCATGGTGAAGGCCCGGGCGTAGGCGATCTGCGCGGTGGCGCTCACGTCCAGGCCGGTGACCAGCAGCGAGATCAGACTGATGCTCAGCGCCACGCTCTTGCCTGAGCTGGCGTTGCTGAATGTGTCCTTGACGATCTGCGCGGTGCTCCCGGTCAGATGCAGGTTCCCGACGAGCAGGTTACCGATGTCGCGCCGCGGGTTGAACGCCTCGATGAACGCGTAGCCGATGATCATCAGGGGGATCACCGCGACAAACAGGTTCAGGGTGATCACCAGGGCAAGGTGCTTGCCCTCGATCTTGTTGAACCGCCGGAAGGATTCCAGTGGAAACGCGATCCACGGGCGCCGCTCGAGCTTGTCTTGATACCGTTCTCGATGCTCCCTCGCGTTCGCGATCCACCCCGGGAACTTCCTGGCGTCACTGTCGGCCCGTTTGCTCACCGCGCCTCCCTAGCTCAGTTCCATACGGCAGCACGGCAATGAATGCGGTCAGCGGCAGCGGGTCGAGCGTTATCGCCAGGCCGATCAGGACGAGGTTGAGTGCCATGGCCATTCCTCACGCCTCGTCCTGGCCGGAGGCGTCCCGGTGCTGACGGCGCCGTGGTCTCGCTCGGCGCGCCTGGGCGGCGGCGGATTCTTGGCGTCCTGTCCGCCGATCACAGCTGCGTGTCGCGTCATGTGTGCATCTCCTCCCCGCCGCGCGTTCCGGCGTGCTGACGGGCCTGCGGAGCCCTGCCTCAGCAAATGCGCATTCCGCATACCGCGGCGGTGTCCCGATGCTGTGCGGCCGCGACCCCTTTGCGTCACTGTGCGCCACATCGACGACGACCTCTACATCCCGATGGGATGAAAACGCCTCCGTCGGCCTCATATGGCGGTGGTATCGCCGGCTTGCCGGCCGGCACGCAGTAGCTTGTTCAGCCAGAGCCGGACGTCCTTGACCTGGAGCTCGTCCAGCCGTTTGGTGCCGAGGTAAGGCACGATGTGCAGGCGCGTGAAGGTCTCGTATTTCTCGTAGGTCTTGGGTGCGAGGTTGGGCTTGACAACCTCACGGAGCCAGTAGTTCATGTACTGGCTAACCGGCGGCACGCTAGTCGGTAGGGGGCCTTCGGCTGCCTGGCTTTGCAGCTTGATCCACTTGGCGTGTACCTCGTCAGCTTCTCGCGGTTAGGTCGATGCGTCCCGCGTGGCGCGGCATCAGTGGTCGGGATCGGCGAAGGTGGGCTCGCGATCTTCGTTGAACGCGCCGATGCCTTCGACGCGATCGGGATGGACGGCAGAGCGCCAGTGTGCCTCCATCATGATCGCGATCGCTTGCTCGATCGGCTCGCCCTGGCCCATCCGGACCGCCTGCTTGACGGCCTGTACTGCGGTAGGTGAGTTGCTCGCGATCTTCCCCGCGATCCGATGGGCGGCGTCGAGGAGCTCATCTTGAGCGTAAAGCTCGTTGACCATGCCCAGCCGGTGCGCCTCTTGCGCGCTGATGGGATCGCCGGTCATCAGCATCTGCATGGCCTTGCCCGGCGGGAGCACGCGCGGGAGCAGCGCCGGCGAGCCGCCCCCGGCCGCCAGGCCGAGCATCGCCTCAGGCTGGCCGAAGGTGGCATTGTCGGACGCGATGATGAAGTCGGTACTCTGGGCGAGCTCGCAGCCGCCCCCGTAGGCGATGCCGTTGACGGCGGTGAAGATCGGCTTCCGCAGCTGGCGCACAGTGTAGAGGGTCCGGTCGAAGTCCTGGCGCTGCCGCAGCCAGTCCTCCTTGGTCATGTCCTTGCGCTGGCGGAGGTCGCTGCCGACGGAGAAGGCCCGCTGACCGGCTCCGGTGAGGATGACGGCACGGACAGCGAGGCGAACCGCGATCGTCTCCAGGATCTCGGTCAGGCGCGCCCCCATCGCCGTAGTGATCGCGTTGTCCGCGTGCGGCCGGTTCAGCGTAATGACCGCGACCCTCTCGTCCTGCGTGTACTCGACGAGCACAGGCAGGTCGGGTTCCTCAGCACCCGACAGCGGCGGGCCGAAGTCGAGTGCCTTCCAGCGGTCGGTGCGTGCCGGGCTCGTTGCCACGTTCCCTTCCTTCCTGTTCAGCCGTTCCGGGTGTCCAGCTCGGCTAGCCAGCGCAACGCCCGGATACCCGGGGCGAAGCAGTACTCCCCGCCGCGGGTGATCACGAACGGTGGCAGGCTTTGCAGGCGCCGGCGGATCGGCCGCTGAGGGACGGTGAAGATGCCCGATCCGTCGTTCGCTCCGGCGAGCGGATCCTTCTCAGCGGGCGCGCCGATGAAGATGCCGTCGTTCAGCCACTGTGTCTTGACGAACTCAAACTGGCGCTTGGGATGGGCACCGACGAAGAC